>CAZXNF010000225.1:0-6330 GCA_964641785.1 uncultured Streptomycetaceae bacterium
CCCATCACCCATCACTCATGACCCATCACCCAAAATGAAAGGCATCATCCTCGCCGGCGGTTCCGGCACCCGCCTCTATCCGGTCACGCAGGTGATCTCCAAGCAACTGCTGCCGGTCTACGACAAGCCCATGGTTTACTACCCGCTCAGCACGCTCATGCTGGCGGGCGTGCGCGACATCCTCCTGATCTCGACCCCACAGGACACGCCGCGCTTCGAGCAGCTGCTGGGCGACGGCACCCAGTGGGGCATGAACATCCGCTACGCGGTGCAGCCGAAGCCCGAGGGCATCGCGCAGGCCTTCCTGATCGGCCGCGAGTTCATCGGCAAGGACCCCGTCGCGCTGATCCTCGGCGACAACCTCTTCTACGGCACCGATCTCGCGGCCAAGCTCACCCGCGCCGCGCAGAAGAAAAACGGCGCCACCATCTTTGCCTACGCGGTGCAGGACCCGCAGCGCTACGGCGTGGTGAGCTTCGACACGCAGGGCCGTGCCACCGGCATCGAGGAAAAGCCCGCGCAGCCGCAGTCGCGCTACGCCGTCACCGGGCTGTACTTCTACGATGCAGGCGTCGCCGACGTCGCGGCGAAGCTGAAACCCTCGGCCCGCGGCGAACTGGAGATCACCGACGTCAACCGCGATTACCTCGCGCGCGGGGCGCTCGACGTGACCATCCTCGGCCGCGGCACCGCTTGGCTCGACACAGGCACGCACGAATCGCTGCTGGAAGCCGCCACTTTCATCGAGACCATCGAGCGGCGGCAGGGGCTCAAGATCGCCTGTCCCGAGGAGATCGCGTTCCGCAAGGGCTACATCGACGCGCAGGCCTTGCGGAAGCTCGCCGCGCCGCTCGCAACGACCGCTTACGGACGCTACCTCGAACTGCTGCTGACGGAACGCCTGTTCTGATGGAAGTGACGGAGACCGGCCTGCCCGGCGTGCTCCGTATACGGCCGCCCGTCATCGAGGACGCGCGCGGCTGGCTGTTCGAAGGCTACAACGCGCGCGCGCTCGCCGCGGCGGGCATCCCGGCGACCTTCGTGCAGGACAACCATTCAAAATCGGCGCGCGGCGTCCTGCGCGGGCTGCACTACCAACACCCGCACGCGCAGGGCAAACTGGTGCGCGTGCTGGCGGGGGAAATCTTCGACGTGGTGGTGGACCTGCGCCGCGGCAGCCCCGCGTTCGGTCGCTGGCAGGGTACGCGGCTCTCGGCTGACAACCGCGAATCGCTGTGGATCCCCGCAGGCTGCGCGCACGGCTTTCTGGTCGTCGCCGACGGCGCGGAAGTGCTTTACAAGACCACCGACTACTACGCGCCCGCGGACGAGCACTGCCTGCTGTGGAATGATCCCGCGCTCGGCATCGCGTGGCCGCTCGCTGGCGCACCCCTGCTGTCTGACCGGGACCGCGCCGGCCGGCGGCTGGCTGAGGCCGTGACCTTTCCTTGAAGCTGCTGCTGACCGGTGGCACCGGCCAGCTGGGGCGGGCGTTCGCCGCAGCGCTGCCGGATACGGTCGAACTGATCGCGCCGCCGCGGCCGGACTTCGACCTCGCACGACCTGCAACGCTGGCCGCGCCGCTGCGCGCCTTCGCGCCGGCGGTGATCGTCAACGCCGCGGCCATGACCGCGGTGGAACGCGCGGAACGCGAACCGGCGCTCGCGCGCACCGTCAACGCGGACGCGGTGGCCGTGCTGGCGGCCGCCGCGCGCGAACTCGATGCGCTGCTGATTCACTTCTCGACGGATTACGTGTTCGACGGCCGCAAGCCGGCGCCGTACGTGGAGGAAGATGCCCCCGCGCCGCTGAACGTGTACGGCGCGAGCAAGCTCGCCGGGGAAGCGGCGATCCGCGCCAGCGGCGCGCGCCACCTGATCCTGCGCACGAGCTGGGTCTACAGCGGCGCCGGCCGCAATTTCCTGACCGCCATCCTTGAACAGGCCACGCAGTCCAGGGACCTGCGCGTGGTCGACGACCAGCACGGCGCCCCGACCTGGGCGGAGAACCTCGCTCCCATCGCCGCGACGCTGGCGCAGGCGCTGCAGGCCGAGCCGGCCGCATCGGCACGGCTGGGTACCTTTCACTGCACGGCGGCGGGCGACACGACCTGGTGCGGTTTCGCGCAGGCGATCCTGGAGGAAGCCGTCACGCTCGGCGCCGAAGCGCGCGCGCGGATAGTGCCGGTGACGACAGCCGAGTACGGCGCGGCCGTGGTCCGGCCCGCCCACTCGCGCCTCGACTGCAGCCGCCTGGCGCATACGTTCGGGGATCTGCTGTCGCCGCTGCCAGACTGGCGCACCAGCCTGCGCGCCTGCCTGCGCGCGCGTTACGCGGTACTGGCCGGCGGCACCCGGCCGTAAACGTCGTCGAAGCGGACGATGTCATCCTCCTCGACGTACTCGCCGGTCTGCACTTCCACGATCACCAGCGATTCAGTGCCTTCATTGGCCAGCCGGTGCCGGACCCCGATGGGGATGAAGGTGGATTCGTTGGGCCGGATCGTCAGGCGTTCCTCGCCGCGTACCACCGTTGCGGTGCCCGCCAGCACCACCCAGTGTTCGCTGCGCCGGTGGTGCAGCTGCAGCGACAGGGCGGCGCCGGGATCGACCACCAGGCGCTTCAACTTGTAGCCGGGACCCTGCTCGACCAGCGTGTAGCTCCCCCACGGCCGGCGCACGGTGCGGTGCAGGCGGTGCGCGGGATGCCCGCTGCTTTTCAGCCGCGCCACCACCTCGCGCACCTGCTGCGCGGCCGCCGGGGTGGCGATCAGCAACGCGTCCGGCGTGTCCACCACCAGCAGGTCGTGCACGCCGACCGCCGCGACCACCCGGTCCGCGCTCTGCACGTAGCAGTCACGGCTGTCGACGAAGACAGCCTCGCCCTGCGCCCGGTTGCCGTCGGCGTCCGGCGGCACCTGCGCCACCAGCGCGCGCCACGAACCGATGTCGTTCCAGTCGAAACCGGCGCGCACGGCGGCAACCTTGTCCGCCTTCTCCATCAGCGCGTAGTCGAGCGAGATGTCCGGCAAGGCACGGAACGCATCCTCTGCATAGCGCAGCATCTCCCCGTCCTGCGTGCGCGTCGCGTGGCAGCGCTCCGCCTGCGCGAGCAGTGCGGGTGCGTGGCGGCGCAATCCGTCCAGCAGCGCCCGTGCCGTGAACAGGAACATCCCGGCGTTCCACAGGTAGCGCCCCGAAGCGACGAGCTCCGCCGCGCGTGTGGCGTCCGGCTTTTCCACGAAGCGCGGCACCGTGCAGGCGTTCCCGCCCAGCGGCGCACCGCACTCGAGATAGCCGTAGCCGGTCTCGGCGTGCGTCGGCGGGATGCCGAAGGTGACGAGGGTGCCGTCCCGCGCCAGCGCGCCGGCCGCCGCAACGTCGCGCGTGAAGCTCACAACATCCTCGATCAGATGATCGGCCGGCAGCACCAGCAGGAGCGTGTCCAGTCCCTGCTGCTCCGCCACGGCGAGCGCGGCGAGCGCGACCGCCGGCGCCGTGTTGCGACCGAAGGGCTCGACCAGGAAGGACGGCGCATCGCCGGCGCCCGCCGCACGGAATTCATCGCGCGCGGCGTGCACGTAGTCGGCATTGATGACGGTCAGCGCGGGCGCGGCATCCGGCAGGGCGGCGGCGCGGGCATAGGTGCGGGCGAGGAGGCTGACGCCGCCGATGCGGATAAACGGTTTGGGGTAGGCCTCGCGCGACAGCGGCCACAGGCGCGTCCCCGCCCCACCCGCCAGCACCACCGGGACCAACTTCAAGGAAAGACCCGCCGGGCGTTTGCTGTCTGCATCATCAGGATCCGCACAATCCCGAAGTATAATCAAAACCTTATGGCCGACTTCCTGTCGTTCTTCCCAGCGCCCGCACGCTCCGGTCCGACCGCATGAGCAAGGTCGCCCTCATCACCGGCATTACCGGACAGGATGGCGCCTACCTCGCCGAATTCCTGCTCGGCAAGGGTTACCGCGTGCACGGCATCAAGCGGCGCGCTTCGCTCATCAACACCGACCGTGTCGATCACCTGTACCAGGATCCGCACGAACGCGACCGCCGCTTCATCCTGCACTACGGCGACATGACCGATTCGTCGGGGCTGGTGCGCGTGGTGCAGCAGGTGCAGCCCGACGAGATCTATAACCTCGCCGCGCAAAGCCATGTTGCCGTGTCCTTCGAGGAGCCGGAGTACACCGCGAACTCCGACGCGATGGGCGCGCTGCGCATGCTGGAGGCCATCCGCATCCTCGGCCTCGGCAAGAAAACCCGCTTCTACCAGGCCTCGACCTCCGAGTTGTATGGCAACGCCGCTGAATCGCCGCAGACGGAAACGACGCCCTTCCGCCCGCGCTCGCCGTACGCCGCGGCCAAGCTCTACGCCTACTGGATCACGGTCAACTACCGTGAGGCCTACGGCTTTTTCGCCTGCAACGGCATCCTGTTCAACCACGAAGGGCCAACGCGCGGCGAAACCTTCGTCACCCGCAAGATCACCCACGCGTTCGCCCGCATCCGCCTCGGCCTGCAGGACTGCGTCTACCTCGGCAACCTCGACGCCAAGCGCGACTGGGGCCATGCGCGCGACTACGTCGAAGCGCAGTGGCTGATGCTGCAGCAGCCCCAGCCCGAGGATTTTGTGATCGCGAGCGGCGAGCAATACAGCGTGCGCGACTTCGTCAACGCCGCCGCCGGCGCGCTCGGCATCTCGTTGGCCTGGCGCGGCAGTGGCCTCGAGGAAAGCGCCAGCGTAGAGAACGCCGGCGATTCCAAGCACCTCAAGCGCGGACAGACCGTGGTGCGTGTCGATCCGCGCTACTTCCGCCCGACCGAAGTCGATTCGCTGCTGGGCGACGCGTCCAAGGCGCGCGCGAAACTGGGCTGGAAGCCGCGCACCAGTTTTCGCGAACTGGTCGCGGAGATGGCGAACGAGGACCTTAAAGCCGCGGAACGCGATTTGCTCATCAAGCAGCACGGCTACCGCGTGCCCGACCGGCATGAGTGAGGCAGGCCTGAGGATCAGGGGTCCAGGACTCGGGACTGAGGACTCAGGACTGAGAGGGAAAACCTCTCCGGCCACGGGTCGCGCCAGTGCACGGCGCTTTGAGGATCTCAACGCGTGGCAAAAGCGCGCCCTCTTCCCCGACCCTTCTCCCCACGGGAGAAGGGAGGCCTTCCCTCTCCCATGGGGAGAGCAACCGAGGGTGAGGGCGCCATTTATTGCCAAAGGTTCCTGCGCCGAACTCCGGTCGCATCTTTATGTGGCATTGGATGTCGGATATCTTGGAGAAGTCGCGTTTAATGGGCTCCTTGCCAAAGCTGATGAGGTCGCCCGTATCCTCGGCGGCTTGCGACTAGCCGTCCAGCGCCAGCGAGACTCCACATGAGCGCCTCTCCTCCGAGTCCTCAGTCCTCACAACTCAGTCCTGACGACAAGGTCTATGTCGCCGGCCATCGCGGTCTGGTCGGTTCGGCGCTCGCGCGGCGGCTGGAACATGGCGGTTACACCAATACCGTCTTGCGTACGCGCACCGAGCTGGACCTCGCCGACGCCGCGGCGGTGGACGCTTTCTTCGTCCGCGAACGCCCCGACCACGTGTTCCTCGCGGCCGCCAAGGTCGGCGGCATCCATGCGAACGCCACGTTCCCGGCCGAGTTCATCCGCGAGAACCTCGCGATCGAGCTCAACGTCATCGAGGCAGCGCGCCGGCATCGCGTCAAAAAACTGCTGTTCCTCGGCTCGAGCTGCATCTACCCCAAGCACGCACCACAGCCGATGAAGGAAGAACACCTGCTCACCGGCCCGCTCGAACCGACCAACGAGCCCTACGCCATCGCCAAGATCGCTGGCCTGAAGCTGTGCGCGGCCTGCAATCGCCAGTACGGCACTGATTTCCTGTGCGTGATGCCGACCAACCTTTACGGCACGGGAGACCACTACGACCTGGAAAACTCCCACGTGCTGCCCGCGCTGATCCGCAAGATGCATGAGGCCAAGGCCGCCGGCGCGGCGGAAGTCATGGTGTGGGGCACCGGCACGCCGCGCCGCGAATTCCTGCATGCCGACGACCTCGCGGATGCCTGCGTGTTCCTGATGGAGCGGCACTCGGCGGCGGACCTCGGCGAGTGCATCAATATCGGCTGCGGCGAGGACCTCACGATCCGCGAACTGGCAACGCTGGTCGCGCAGACCGTCGGCTACGGCGGCGCGCTGCGTTTCGACACGACGCGGCCGGACGGCACACCGCGCAAGCTGCTCGACGTGTCGCGCATGGCCGCGCTGGGATGGCGTCCGCGCATCGCGCTCGCCGCGATACCCGCGGCGGTCTGCCAG
>CAZXNF010000226.1:0-3965 GCA_964641785.1 uncultured Streptomycetaceae bacterium
CAGACGCCGCCATGACCCTGTCCCGCGCGGCCCGGCGTTGAGCGCGACGTGAAGCCGCTGTCATGGACGCCCCCGCAGTTCTGTTCAAGGAACTGGCCGGCCACCTGAAGCCGGAGGACATCCCGCAGCTCCAATCGGCCTACCTGTTCAGCGAGGCCGCGCACCTGGGGCAGTTCCGCCAGTCCGGCGAGCCCTACATCTCCCATCCGCTGGCGGTGGCCAACATCCTGGCCGGATGGCATCTCGATTCCCAGGCGCTGACCGCCGCCCTCCTCCACGACGTGATGGAAGACACCGCCGTCACCAAGGCGGAGATCTCGAAGAAGTTCGGCAAGCCGGTGGCCGACCTGGTGGACGGCGTCTCCAAGCTCGACAAGATCGAATTCGAGACCCAGGAAGAAGCGCAAGCCGAGAATTTCCGCAAGATGCTGCTGGCGATGGCGCGCGACGTTCGCGTCATCCTCATCAAGCTCGCCGACCGGCTGCACAACATGCGCACGCTGGAGGCCGTCGGCCCCGTCAAGCGCCGCCGCGTGGCGCGCGAAACGCTCGACATCTACGCGCCGATCGCCAACCGCCTTGGGCTGAACAGCCTCTACCAGGAACTCGAAGACCTCGCCTTCAAGCACCTCCATCCCATCCGCTACGCCGTGCTCGCCAAGGCGGTGAAGGCTGCGCGCGGCAACCGCCGCGAAGTCGTGGGGCGCGTGCAGGAGGCGATCAGAAAGCGCCTGAAGGAACACGGCATCGAGGCCGCGGTCCAGGGCCGGGAGAAGCACCTCTACTCGATCTACCGCAAGATGGAAGAAAAGCGCCTGTCGTTCTCGAAAGTGCTCGACGTGTTCGGCTGTCGCATCATCGTCAAGGACGTCGCGTCCTGCTACCTCGTGCTGGGCGCGCTGCACGGCCTCTACAAGCCCATTCCCGGCAAGTTCAAGGATTACATCGCGATCCCGAAGGCGAACGGCTACCAGTCGCTGCACACGACGCTGTTCGGCCCCTTCGGCAGCCCGATCGAGGCGCAGCTTCGCACGCAGGACATGCACAAGATCGCGGAGGCCGGCGTCGCCTCGCACTGGCTTTACCGCAGCACCGATGCCTCCCTGTCGGACCTGCAAAAGAAGACCCACCAGTGGCTGCAGAGCCTGCTGGAGATCCAGTCCGAGTCCGGTGACCCGGTCGAGTTTCTCGAGCACCTCAAGGTCGATCTCTTCCCCGACGAAGTTTATGTGTTCACGCCCAAGGGCAAGATCCTGTCGTTGCCGAGGGGGGCGACCGCGGTCGATTTCGCCTATGCCGTGCACACCGACATCGGTAACCGCTGCGTCGCGGTCAAGATCGACGACGAGCTGATGCCGCTGCGCGCGGAACTGCGCAATGGCAACCGGGTCGAGATCATCACCTCCACGCAGGCAAAACCCAACCCGCTGTGGTTGAACTACGTGACCACCGCCAAGGCGCGCTCGCACATCCGCCACTTCCTGAAGACCGTGCAGTACCAGGAATCGGTGCTGCTGGGCGAGCGCCTGCTAAACCAGTCGCTCAGCTCGTTTCATACGACGCTGAACGAGTTGAAGGAATCGCATTGGGACCGCTTCCTCCACGAGTCCGGGGCCAAGACCCGGCAGGAAATACTGGGCGACATCGGGCTGGGCAAGCGACTCGGGCCGGTGGTCGCCCGGCGCCTGCTCGCGCGCACCGACGGGCCGCCGGAGGATCAGCGCGCGACACCGGTGGTCATCCGCGGGTCCGAAGGCATGGCCGTGCAGTTCGCGCAGTGCTGCAAACCGATCCCCGGCGACCCGATCATCGGCATCATCAAGAAGGACCAGGGCATGGTGATCCACACCCATGACTGCCCGATGATCCGCAAGACGCGCGCGGACCCCGGCAAGATGGTGGACGTGGAGTGGGATCCGGAGACGAAGAAGCTCTTCAACGTCAGCATCCGGCTGGTGGCCCGCAACCAGCGCGGCGTGCTGGCGCGGGTGGCGGCCGAGATCGCCGAAGGCGGCTCCAACATCGACAACGTGGCCTTCGAGCCGCAGGACGGCGGCCAGTACGCCGCGATGCACTTCACGTTGCAGGTCGGCAACCGCCTGCACCTCGCCGACATCATGCGGGCCCTGCGACGCATCCCGGAAGTGACGCGGATCACGCGGATCAAGAACTAGTGTTGGCGCCAAGGCGCCAACAAAAGAAAAACTCAAGAAGCGATAGACGATAGAGGTGAATACAAGGTCCGGCTGCGATGACCTTTCGCAGCCGGTCTCTCTTCTCTCGTCTATTGTCTATCGCCTTCGCTTTTCTTGGCGGCCAATCCGGTTTAGCGCTTTTTGCAGCCCGACAGCCCGTCCTGATAGCCCTGCGCGTAGGACCCGTCCGACTTCATGCGCACCGCGTCCTGCTTCGCGCTGCCGCGCGCGGTATTGCAGCCGTCCGCGTAACCCTCGCGAAAGGCCGGCGGGAACCCCGACAGATTGACCGGAGGGGACTCCGGCTTCACAGCAGGCTGACCTCCGCACGCGGCCAGCATCGCTGCGAGTAGCAGCGTTCCGGTCCTGCACGCGGTCCGGATCGGAATGGAAAAAGTCATGAGCGACTGGCCTCGGGCTGAAAGGTTCGGTTCCTGTTCTATCCGCGCTGGCAGGTGATGGTTCTGGCCGCGTTCATTTTGCGGAGACATTCTCCGATGCCGGCGGCGTGTGAACTTCCAGACCCAGCGCGTAGCCGATGGCGCGCGGAATGAGACTGCGCTTGGCGAGTTGCCGGACCGATTCGTCGCTGCTGGCCAGACCCGCCTTCTGCAGTTCGGCAAACACGCGGCCGCCCGCGGTGTCGTGCCAGAACCAGTGCTGCACGTCCGCCGCACGTGGCGCACCCGGCTGCGCGCCGGCCGCTTCGAAGTAGTAGGCCCGCAGATCCTCGGTCGCGAGTTTCAGAGCGTCGCCCGCCGACAGGCCCTCGCGGAACACCGGGGCCGGCGCGTCACCCAGAAACGAAACAACGAAGCGCGCGGCGTCCACCGGCGTCAGTCCGGAGAGGCCGACAGTCGTACGGCCCCGCCGCTGCACGGCAAGGTCGTACCACTGCGCGAGTTCCTCCACTTCGCGGCCAAAGCGCGACGGCAGGTCGGTCGCCTCGCCGCTGCCGAAGCTGACCGGACAGACCATGCCAGCGGTGTCCTCCACCGCCGGCGCCGGTGCTTCTTCCATATAGTCCACCAGCGCGGGGCCGGCCTTGATCGTCAGCAGATGGAGCGCCGCTTTGAGAACACGCATCTGGAACGCAGCGTCGCCCGGCACGCCGAAGGGCCGGCCGAGGATGAACGGCACCCACAGTGCGCGCGGCGGGTTGATCGCCGCCGTGTGCTCGCGCACCAGCGAAATCTGGGTGGTGGCAATGCCCTCGGCTTCGAGGTAGTGACCGAGTGCGCCCACGGCGCACGTGCAGTTCGGTCAGACCGGGCAGAGCAGGACGGCGTCGACCTTGTCCTTCTTCAGCAACCCCGCGAGTTCCTTCGCTTTGGGCGCGAGCTTCTTGATCGGCGCGGCGCCCATGAACGAGTAATGAAAGTCCGCCGCGGCCTTGATGCCACCGGCGGCCGCCAGTTCGCGCAGGCGGTCGATAGGGAAGACCACGTTGTGGTCTTCCTGGAAGCCGCTGCGGTCGAAATTGACCGACTGGTGGCTCATCACCAGTTCGGAGGCCGGCGTATCGCCGGGGATAACGCGGTAATCCAGCGCCGTGGCGCCGGGTCCGAAGGGCCGGTCGCCCCGGCGGTGCAGGCCCGCGGTGGTGACGATGGCGATGCGCAGCCGCTTGAGCGGCAGCAGCTTCTTCCAGGGCCGCGCGTTGAATCCCGAGATCTCGCGCGTCTTGTCATTCATGTGTTCGCGTTCCCACTCCGGCAGATCGGCAAGGCGGACCATGGCATTCCCCTTTTGTTGGTATCAGGACTACGC
>CAZXNF010000226.1:3975-6320 GCA_964641785.1 uncultured Streptomycetaceae bacterium
GTCGAAGATACCGTGGCGGCCTGGACCGATACACAGTTCGTCGGCGAGACCGGCCAAAGCTTGCATCAAGGCCGGCGGCAGGGGAATCCCCCGCTGTGTGCGCTCCGCGCGGGCCGCGTGGCTGCCCTCGCCCGGCAAACGGATGGCGTCCACGCCGGGCAGGCGTTTCGAGGCACGGAGGTCGCGCACGAGTTCGTCCACCCGCTGCTTGAAGCCGGCCACGTCGCCGAAAGCGGCCAGCGAAATCGCCACGATCGCATGACCGGTGTTGGTCGGCGTCACGTCGTCTTTATTGAAGTCCACCACATCCCGGCCCATGGCCGCGCCGTTCAGCGTCCCGGCCAGCAGGCCGAACATGAGCGCCAACCCGTAACCTTTGTAGCCGCCGATCGGCAGCAGGAAGCCGTCATCCGCGCGCTTCGGGTCCGTGAGCGGCTGGCCCTGGCGGTCGATCATCCAGCCCTCGGGCATCTGCTCGCCGCGCTGCGCCTTGGTCTTGACCTTGCCGTAGGCGGCGACCGTGGTCGCCATGTCGAGGACCACCGGCGCTTCTGCACCGGCGGGCACGCCGACGGCGATCGGGTTGGTGGACAGCAGCATGTCGATGCCGCCCCACGCAGGGAGATGGTTCGCGTTGCCGACCGCGAGGTAGAGCCCGATCATGTCGTGCGCCATCGGCATCGAGGCGTAGAGCGACGCCGGGCCTGCATGGTTGGAATGCTGCACGCCGACCCAGGCCACGCCGGCGGTCTTCGCCTTTTCGATGGCCTTTTCGGTGGCGAACTTCATGACGAGGTGGCCCATGCCGTTGTCGCCATTCACCAGCGCCATGCCGGTGGCCTCGCGCTCGATGCGGATGCGCGGTTTGACGTTGACCGCGCCGCCCTTGATGCGGCGAATGTACTGCGGCAACCGGAAGACGCCATGACCGTCGGCGCCCATCAGGTCGGCCCGTGTCATCAGTTCGGCGATGCTCTTCGCTTCCGCCGCGGAAACGCGCACCGCGACGAAGGCGCGGGCGATGAAGGCCTCGAGTCCGGAAGCCGGGATACGCCGGGGTTCGGTCATTTCGCTTTCTTCACCGTTTTCCCGGGTGTTTTCTTCGCTTTGGGTTTGGGCACCGCGGTTTCGGTCTGTTCCTCCAGCTCGACCAGCGCGCCGAGGAAATCCTTCGGATGGATGAAGGCGATGCGCTCGCCGTGCACGTTGCGCTGCGCCCGCTCATCGCCGAGCACGTTGACGCCCCGCTCGCGCAGGCTGGTGGCCGTTTTCACGATGTCGGCCACCGTCAGCGAGAAGTGATGGATGCCGCCGGCGGGATTGCGCTGCAGAAACTTCGCCACCGGCGCGTCCGGCCGCAGCGGCTCCATGAGCTCGATCTTCGCGTTGGACAGCGTGACGTACGCCATTCGCACGCCCTGCCCGGCATTGATCTCCACCGGGCCGATGACGAGCCCGTAGACCTTCTTCAGCCGCGCGGCGGCTTCGTCGAGGTCGGGGACGACGATGGAGACATGACTGAGAGTGGCGTCCATGTTTTTCAATCCTGAATGAGCCGCGAAGACGCAGAGCGCGCCGAGGAAAGCCTGATTGTGCCGCCAAGACGCCAACGGTACGTGCCGAATGCACCGAGCACTCTATTTATTCGCATTGCTTTCGCTCTCTGCGTCTCCGCGGAGAATGAAGTTTTCATATCACCTTCTCCGCCCGCAGCTGCGCGATGCGCGCGGCATCCAGGCCGAGTTCTTCGCGCAGGATCTCGTCGGTATGCTGCCCGAGCAGCGGCGGTGCGCGGCGCAGCGAGGTTGGCGTGTCGCTGAACTTGAACGGCGTGCCGATGACCTTCAGCGGACCGATCGACGGATGCTCGACGGTCTCGATCATGGCGCGCGCGGCCGTCTGCGGCGCGTCGAGGGCTTCCTTCACCGAATTGATGCGGCCGCAGGGCACGCCGGCCGCCTGCAGCTTCACGATCCAGTTCGCGGCACTGTCTGCCTGCAAGGCTTCGGCAATCAGGCTGTCGAGCAGGTCACGATGCGCGACACGGTCCTGGTTCTTGATGAAACGCGCGTCGCGCCCCCACTCGCCGCGCCCCACGACGTCCGCGAATTTCGCGAACTGCTTGTCGTTGCCCACCGCCAGCGCCAGCATGCCCGCGCGCGTCGGGTAGGTCGTATACGGCACGATGCTCGCATGGCCGTTGCCGTAGCGGCCGCCTTCGCGTCCGACCGTCAGATAGTTGGCCGCGACGTTGGCCAGCATGAAGAGACTCGTTTCATACAGCGACACTTCCAGGTGCTGGCCGCGACCGCTACGGTGCCGTGCCTGCAGGGCACCCAGCACCG
>CAZXNF010000227.1:0-6280 GCA_964641785.1 uncultured Streptomycetaceae bacterium
TTGCGCGTCTTGCGGCGTCCCGACCCCAGGTTCTGGAACATGCCCTGGATCTGCGACGTCAGGTCTTCCATGCCGGGCGGCGCGAGGATCTCCATCTGCGCCTGCGGGGTTGCCAACTCCAGCTCGATCTCGCGGTCGTCGAGGGCTCCCTCGCGCAGCATCTTGCGGAATTTCTGCCGCGTGGGGTTATCCCCGGCGTCAGCGGCACCGTCGCGCGCCGCGGGCAGCAGCGCGTCCAGCACGCGTTCCTCGGCGGCGTCCGACGCCTGGTGGCGTACCTTGCGCGTGGCTGCCTCGCGCGTCTGCTTGATGGCCGACTCGACCAGATCGCGGATGATGGTGTCGACGTCGCGGCCGACGTAGCCGACTTCGGTAAACTTGGTCGCCTCGACCTTCACGAAGGGCGCGTTGGCGAGCCGCGCGAGGCGACGTGCGATTTCCGTCTTGCCCACGCCGGTCGGCCCGATCATCAGGATGTTCTTGGGCGTGATCTCCTGCCGCAGCGGCTCCGCCACCTGCTGGCGGCGCCAGCGGTTGCGTAGCGCGATGGCCACCGCGCGCTTGGCCGCATCCTGGCCGACGATGTGCTTGTCCAGTTCGTGGACGATTTCCTGCGGGGTCATGGAAGACATGGCGTTGCGGCGATCGGGAATGTAATGGGTGATGGGTGATGGGTGATGGGTAATGGGTGATGGGTGAAGAGTGATGAGTGATGAGTGATGGGTGATGGGGAATGGGTGATGGGTAATGGGTGATGGGTAAAGAGACCTCAACCGTTTCCCCATCACTCATCACTCATCACTCTTCACCCATTACCCATCACCCATTACCCATCACCCATTACTACTCAAGCACCTCAATGGTGTGTTGCTGATTGGTGTAGATGCACAGGTCGCCCGCGATGACCAGCGCTTGCTTGACGATCTGTTCCGGCGGCAGGTCGGTATGGTCGAGCAGGGCGCGCGCCGCCGCGGCCGCGTAAGGACCGCCGCTACCGATCGCGATCAGCCCGTACTCGGGTTCAACCACGTCGCCGTTGCCGGTGACGATCAGCGAGGTTTCGCGGTCCGCGACCGCCAGCATCGCTTCCAGACGGCGGAGGATGCGGTCGGTGCGCCAGTCCTTGGCGAGTTCCACCGCCGAGCGCAACAGGTTGCCCTGGTGCTTGTCGAGCTTGGCTTCGAAACGCTCGAACAGCGTGAAGGCATCGGCGGTACCACCGGCGAAGCCCGCGAGGATGCGATCGTGGTGCAGGCGCCGCACCTTGCGCGCAGTGGCCTTCAGGATAATGTTGCCGAGCGTAACCTGGCCGTCGCCGCCGAGCGCGACGCGCGAGCCGCGGCGGGAGGAAACAATGGTGGTGCCTTCGGGTTGCTGCATGACGTTTCCTGGGCGGATTCGGGGAGCGGACGATTCTACTTCCGCGCGCTTGGCGCGGTTGGCGGCAGCGGGCCTCAGCGGCGGGTGTTCTCCAGCCGGAACACGGTCGGCACGAGGTATTCCTTCTCGATGGCTTCGTCGCCCCGGCGAGCCGGCGTAAAGCGCCACGTCCGCACCGATTTCACGGCCGCCGCATCGAGATTGGGCCAGCCGCTGGACTTTTCAAGCTCGGCCCGGATCACGGTGCCGTCGCGCGCCACCAGCACCTTCAACAGCACGGTGCCTTGTTCGTTGTTGCGGATGGACGCCACCGGATAGGCCAGCGCGTTGCGCAGATAGGCGGCGTCGCTGCTGGCCAACGGTGCGCCCGGCGGCGGGCCCGGCTCGGCTTTGCGCTCCACCGCGACAGCGGTCTCCTTGTCGGCGCTACGGGCGACCTCTGCCGCCGCGGGGGCGGGGAGCGGAGGTTCGGTACGTGCCGCGCGCGTGGCAGGCTCGGGAATGGCCTGTTGGACCGCTACCGTCCGCTGCGGCAGCGGCCGCGCGGCCTGTGGTTTCGGCTTGGGCGCTGGCTGCGGCACGGATGCTGACGCGGAAGGTGGGGACGTGCTGTGGACAGGTTGCAAGGGCAGGATCTCCACCCTGAACGTCACCTGTGCGTCCGTGTCAGGACGCGAGACCGGCCACCACGACAGCACGGCCGCATGCATGGCGATGCTGGCCGCGAGGAAGATCAGGAAAAAACGTCTATCGGTCGGGGTACGCATGAAACCCGCGGCGCGCACGAAGGCACACGCCGCGGGAGACGGAGGCTAGCCGCTCAGAAGGTGCCACGCAAGCCGGCCGCCACGCCCAACGCGCCGGCCGGGGCGATGTCCTTCAGTGACGACGTGGCGTAGCGGATCGTCTGGTCGAGCAGGTTGTTCGCCTGCAGGAAACCGTCGATCTGCCCGGTCTTCGACTTCACAAAGGTATAGCTCGCCGTCGCGGTCAGGTTGGCATAACCCGGCGTAGGCGTCAGGAACACCGGCACCCGGCCCTGCCGGCTCGCGCCGAGCACGTTGACGACGCCGGTGAAGCGGCCCTGCGTGTACTGCAGGCCGGCGCCCGCCCGCAGCGGCGGAATGAAGGGCAAGGGCTGGCCGGTATTGGTGTCCTCCGCATTGGTGTAGTCGCCCTTTGCGAGCACCGTCCAGTGGCGGCTGACGGGCACCGCGATGCTCGCCTCGAACCCGTAGAAGCGCGCGGGTGTGTTGCGGAACCGGTACTCGGCGATCGCATCCGGATCGAGCAGCGGATCGACCACCGCCCGCGTGTCCGGATTGCGGAACAGCCCGGTCGGGAACAATCCGACGAAGCTCTGGAAGCGGTTGTAGAACACGCCGACCGACCCGGTGAAAAACGCGTTCTGGCCTTTCAACTGCAGGTCGACCGCACTTGACTTCACCATGCCGAGGTTCGGATCGCCGATCTCGAACTGGGCGGTCGCCAGATGCGGGCCGTCCGCGTACAGTTCCTGGAACGTGGGCGCGCGTTGCGTGTAGGAAACATTCGCCGTCGTCGCCCATACCGGTGACAGCCGGTAGAGAAAGCCAAGCGCACCGGAAAACGGCACGAAGTCGCGGGATTGCGCCGGCGAACCCGCCGCCGCGAACGCGTCCGCTTCCACCTTTTGCGAACCGACGCGCGCGCCCAGCGAGAACTTGTGCTGTTCCGCGACCGGCATTTCCTCGTAGACGTAGACCGCGGCGCCATAAGTCTTGTTCGACGGCAGAAACGCCTCGGCGCCGCTGGCCGAGACCTTGATGTCGCCGAACTCGACCCCGAACGCGCCGGTGAACGGGCCCACCTTGCCGTGCAGCACGTCCACCCGGCCGTTGGTGCCGCTGGTCTTGAACTGCGTCGCCACCGCACCGAACTCGATTTCCTTATGTTCGTAGTCCGCGTAGGTGAGCTTGTAGCGCACGGTCTGGATGAAGGGCGAAATGTTGCGGATCTCGCCCGCGAGATCGCCGCGGGTCTGCCGCAGTTTGATCGTCACGTCGGGCTCAGCCACGGTCCCGTAGTCGCTGTTGAACTGCGAAACCGACACGCCGGTGTAGCCGTTGGCCCACACCAGCGAGCCGCCGACGGAACCGCCGTCAGACTGCCCTTGGCTATTCGTCAGCTTGCCGTTCGGACCGCTGGCCCCACGCGTCACCTGCTGCTGATCGGTCCATGCGTTGCCCGGGATGCTGAGCAGGCCGCTCTTGCGCGCGAAGGCGTCCACGTGGCCGACGAAGCGTTCGTTGCCGAAGTCGGCCTGCACCACGCCCACGCGGCCGGTGTTCACGCTGTCGTAGCCCATGTCCACGGAGCCGCTGAACGGCCGCAGCATGCCCTCCATCGGGATACGACCGTCGAACAGGTTGACCACGCCGCCCACGGCGTTGCCGCCGTACATCACGGCGGCCGGGCCGCGGATCACCTCGACCTTGCGCAGGGTCAGCGGCTCCGCGGCCACCGCATGATCGGGACTGGAGGCGGACGCGTCGATCGTGCTGACGCCGTTCGACAGCACGCGGATGTCGAAGCCGCCGAGGCCGCGGATGATCGGCCGGCTGGCGTTGGGACCGAACCAGGTCTGGCTCACGCCGGGTTCGTCGTTCAGCGTCTCGCCGATGGTGGTGCGGGCGCGCTGCCGCAGCTCGGCGCCCTCCAGATTGTTCACGGGCTCAACCTGCTCAAAGGTGTTGGAGCCGATCGGGTTGGCGGTGACGGTGGTCGCCGGCAGCATCGGCGTCGGTTTCGTGTCCTGCGCCCAGGCCGAGGACACGGCCCAAGTCATGGCGGAGACTGCAAATACGGTGTGGCGGGTCTTCATGACGCTCTCCCTCCGCGCGCACGTACGGGCGCGGATGTGCCGCGCCCGTCGCGGACGCGGCGTTGTTCATGGCCGGCCGAAGCCGGCGGCTTTTACAGCGGGAGAGTGGCGGCCGGCGGGCCGCGGGGGGCAGCCGCGAGTACGGCGGCCGGAAGAGCGGAAAGGAAAGCGGTGGCAAAACCGGGTTCGCGCGGCGCCGCGTATGGCAGGCTGGGCACCGTAGTGGCGCCTGCACCGCCCAGCACCTGCACGTACAGCGCATCGAGCGCGCAGTTGGCGTGGGCGCCTTCCGGCGCCGCGGGCGCGGGTTGATCGTGCGCGTAGGCCTCGTGATGCGCGTGGCCGGCGGGCCCTTCTTCATGCCCGTCGCCCTGCGACAGCGGCGCGTGATGCTCGATCGCGTGCGCTAGCGCCGCGTGCTGGGCGAACGCCAGCAGGAGCGCAAGTGCGAGTGCGATGAACCGCTGCATCATGCGTTTACTGTCCGACCACCACGGCGTCGGTCAGCCGGTAGTACAGCCCTGACGTGTCGTCTTTCAGCACGGCGAGCTTGCCCGAGATCACGATCGGCTCGAACCCGTATTTCACTGGCGTTTTGGCCTGCACTTCGATCATAGACTCGGGTCCGCCCGGCAGGCAGAACGAACAGGAAGGCGGCAGGCCGGTAAGGATGAAGCGCTTCTGCTTTTCCCCCATGTCGAGCGGCATCATGAAGCCCTGCAGCTTCACGTCTTTCTTGTCGAGCGCCAGCACGTTGCCGGAAAACTGCGGCACGAAGCCGTTCTTGCCCTTGACCGGTTGTACCTCGGCCAGCGTCTTCCAAGACACCACCCCTTTGGTCTCGGGCAAGGGCTTGTTCCAGATCATCGACGGCGACAGTTGCCCGTCGCCCGCAGCGGCCGCTGGGGGAGCGCCGGTGATCGAACTTTTCTGCGCCCACACAAAAGTCTGGGCGCCGACGACAAGCAAGGCAACGTAGATCAGAAATCGCATCATTGTCTCCCGCGAGTAAAGAACACCAAAACAACAGTTTACCCTCACCGCTCAATGCTTGTGCTTCATCCCGCAGTTTTTCCCGATGCCCAGCCCCTTGCAGTCCTTCTGGAGCTGGGCCTCGCAGTCCTTCTCGCCCTTGCCGGCTTCCAGACACGTCGCCGCGTTGGTATGGGCTTCGGCCATCACTCGGTGCTCGGCAGCATGTTTTTTCATGGCATCGGAGACGCCTTTTCTGGCGTCCTGCGCGTACCCCACGGCGGCGGGGACCAGCGCGAGGGCGAAGACGAGGAACAATGATTTGAATCGCATGGTGTATCTCCTGGTGAAGGTCGGTCAGGCGTGTGCCAGCGTGCGCGCGATGTCGGTGCGGTAGGCCCGCCAGGCGGGAATGACGGCCGCCAGCACGCCCACGGCGATGGCGGCCGCCACGATCAGTAGTTCCTCGGGCAGCCAGATCCAGCCGGTCACGTCCGCCTGCCGCGCCTCGCGAAACAGCGCGCCCACCGCCTCCGCCGCGAGATGTCCGAGGAACAGCCCGACCAGCGTCCCTGCTGCGGAGAGCAGCAGTGCCTCGAACAGCAGCAGGCCCATCACCCGGCGGGCGGAGGCGCCCAGCGTGCGCATGACCGCCAGATCGTAGCGCCGTTCCTCCAGCGCCTGATAGAGCGCGATGAACACCGAGAGTCCCGCCGCCGCGATCAGCACCAGCGCGAACGCGCGCATGACATCGGTCGCGACGCCGACGATGGAGAACAGCCGTGCCGTTTCATAGGCGGGTGATGCCGCCTGCAGCGTGCTGTTGGCGTTGACGTAGCGCGGGAACATGGCCACCGCGAGCGGCGAGGCGTAGCGGATCAGCAGCGCCGTCACCTCGCGTTCGGCCTGCGCGACCTTCGGGTCGTCGATGCCCTCGGCGTGCTCGTGCACCGCCCACACGCTGTCCACGGACGTCACCACCAGCCGGTCGAGCACGCTGCCGGTGCGCCCGAGCACGCCGACCACCGTATAGGGCTTGTCCGCATGCGTGTCCCCGCCTTCATC
>CAZXNF010000228.1:0-6247 GCA_964641785.1 uncultured Streptomycetaceae bacterium
ATCTCGGTGGACGGGGTCAACGCGGTGTCCGGCGAAACGGCAAACTGGAACCAGACCGGTTACGTGTCCGCCTCCAACCAGTCGTATGCGGTGGCGGGCTGGCGCAAGAGCATGGACCGGATCGCGGCCTTCTTCTTCACCGAGCACGCGAATTCGTATGCCGCCCGCACCGGCCGTCCCGACAACGTGGGCGTGATCGGCGTCGCGGTGTTCCGGCGCAAGCCTGAGCCGCCGGTGGCGATCGCGCCGCCAGCCCAACGCCGGCCGCAGTCCTATAAGGAGCAGGCCGACGCCCCCGCCACGGCAGCGAACGAGGCGGCGCCGTCCTCCGCCGCAGCCGACGAGATGGGTGCGAGCGGGCGCGCCTCCTCTCCGGCGATGGAACGGCAACGGCCCGAAGCGAAGCTGGAATCGAAGCTGGGCACCGGCCATGGGCGCATCGAAACCTCGCGGGTAACGCACACCCAGTTTGAGCGCGAACTGCCGACACCGAACGAGGTCATCACCATTTACTACGACACCTATCGGAACCTTGTCGCGCAGGGCGTCGTCCGGGAACGGCCGAGCGTGGCCCTGCCGGCGCCGTTCCCCGGGCAGTTCGCGCCCGATCCGCGCTGAGCGCGGAAGGTTCGAGGGCTGAGGACACAGGACTCAGGACTGAGAGGGACCTCTCCGTCCTTTTCTCCCGGTCCTGTTCCCTCCCGTTGCCGCCGGACAACGGGTTGCGCATACTCGCAACCCGCCATGCCCCCGGATGATGCTCCGACCGATGAGGACCTCATGCTCGCCTACCGCGCAGGGGATGCGGCCGCCTTCGACCTGCTGTACGCCAGGCACAAGGGCGGCGTGTTCCGCTACCTCCTGCGGCTGGTGCAGGACCGCGGGGCGGCGGAGGAACTGTTTCAGGACGTCTGGATGAACCTGATCAAGGCGCGTGCTGCCTACCGCGTCCAGGCCAAATTCACGACGTACCTATATAGAGTGGCCCACAACCGCGCGATCGACCACTTCCGGGCGCACAAGGGCGGACAGGTGTCGCTCGATGATGAGGACGCGTCGGCCGAGGTGCTGGCGATCGCCGCGCCCGCGTCCGCCGACCCGGCGGTGCAGGTCGAACACCGCCTCGCCGCGGGCAAGCTGCTCGGACTGATCGAGGCGCTGCCCGCCCTGCAGCGCGAGGCCTTCCTGCTGCACGAGGAAGGCGGCATGGGCGTGGACGAGATCGCCGCCGCCACCGGCGTCAATCGGGAAACGGCCAAGAGCCGCTTGCGTTACGCGCTGGCCAAGCTGCGCGCCGGCACCCGGGCATACACATGAGCGAGCGCCCGGACTTCACCCCGCCGCAGGACCCGGCCCGCGATCCGCAGCTGGATCGCGCTTATCGCGAGTCCGCGCGCGACGAGCCGCCGGCGCGGCTGGACGATGCGATCCGCGCCGCCGCCCGCCGTGAAGTGGGCGCGCGTCCGCAGGCCTATGGGGGCGGCGGACTCCGGGCGTGGCGCGTGCCGGTGTCCATTGCCGCGATGCTGGTGGTCGGCGTGTCGATCGTCACGCTGGTGCGGGAGGAGCATCCGGAGGTACTGCAGGCGTCGCCGCCCGCGCCTGCTGCTCAGGCACCGTCGCCGTTGCGCGATGTGGCCCCTGAGCGGCAGCAAGCGGCCGTCGATGCGGCTGCGCGTCACAAGGATGCTGTGACCAGCCAGGCCTCTGCGCAGGCAGTCCCGGAAGCCAAGCCAGACGCTGCGGCCAAGCTCCGAGAGGAGTCCAAAGAGTCGTCTATTACTCAGCCCAAACGGGAGGAGCGCTTCAATGAGCAGGAGACGAGCGCGTCTGCTGCCCGCAACAGGACGGAGCCCCCCCTTGAAAATGCGCGTCGTGCCGCGCCGGCCGCTGGCATATCAGAAGCGCAGACCTCGGAAGCCGCCGCGGACCATGCGGTTTCTGCGGCGCCCAGGCCGGCCCTGCGTGCAGACAGTCCTGTGCCAGCAACGGCAGCGGCACCTTCGGCCGAGGGACGCATGCCGTCGCTGGCCAAGGCGCAGGCGGAGGGCGACTACGCCGGCCTGGATACCCCGGACAAGTGGCTGGCCCGCATTCGCGAGCTGCGCAAGCAGGGTCGGCTCACCGAGGCGGCCAAGGTGCTCGCGGAATTCCGGCAGCGGCATCCCGGCTACGTCTTGCCGCCGGACCTCGCGGACGGCATCAAGCCATGACCTTGCCCAGCGACGACCCGCCGCCCGAAAAGCCTCGCGCACCGGCGCCGCATGAGTGCTGCGACAGCGGCTGCGATCCCTGCGTGTTCGACCTCTATGCCAATGCCATGGAGGCTTACGAGGCCGACCTGGCCGCGTGGAAAGCCCGAAGACGACTCGCCCAAGAGAGTCAGTAAGCATTAACTTTTTGGTAGAAAGAACCGGAACTCTTGCAACTGGAGGCCGGTCGAACGCCCGCTTTGGCCGACCGCTGGTCGGATGGCAGTGCGGGGATGCGGTGCTCGCCGCTCCCGGCTGGGTTTGACAGGGGCTTGAATTTACATATAATTCGCGCCCTTGTGCGTTGCAACACGACCCTTTTCGGGGTCTTCGGAGGCGGCCAAAAAAGCGCCTCACAGGTGTTGCATCCCCCTCAAGTCAACCACTAGAATCGCGCAGCTTTTTAAGGGCGACCACAACTAATTGTGGTTTTTTGAAATCTCGCTGTTCAGGTAACAAAGGCGAAACACCGCTCGAGCAAGGCGGTCAGGTACCGGTCGGGAAGCGGACCGGGACATAGCGAAAGGAGGTTTTGCGTCATGGCAAAATCGGACTTCGACATACAGCTGGACGGCACGACCCGGGCACCGATCCGGCCGCGCCAGATCGTTAACGGCATCGCGGTGGCCATTGGCCTGATCGCGGTAGCCCTTTTCCTCAGCAAGCAACTCACGCCCGGACTGGCGGAGACTTGGCATCAGGTCACCGACTCCATCGGCCACGCCCAGGGTGCCGCGGCCCAGCCCGAAGGCGCTGCTCAGGAACCCGCGGATCCCAAGCACCTGGCGCTCGGCGAGTATCTGGCCAAGCGCTACCGGGTGTCCCAGGACCTGACCACCGACTATGTGGCGACTGCTTTCGCCGTGGGCCGCGACGTGGGGGTAGACCCGCTGCTGATCCTCGCCGTGATCTCGGTCGAGTCGCGCTTCAATCCCATCGCGGAAAGCGTCATGGGCGCCAAGGGCCTGATGCAGATCATGCCCCGCTTCCATCTGGAGAAGTTCGAGGCCTTCGGCGGGGTCAAGTCGGCGTTTGATCCGGAGGCCAACATCACGGTCGGCGCCAAGATCATCAAGGAGTACACGGCCCGCACGCGGGACGTGGCCGACGCGCTGCAGATGTACGTCGGCAGCTCGGACGACACCGATTACAGCTACCCGAACAAGGTCATGGCCGAAGTCCAGCGGCTGAAGCAGGTGACCAAGTCCTTCGACGCTGCTGCCGCGCGCACGGCGCAAACCGAAAGCCGCGGCGCCCGCACCCCGGGCTGACCCCGCGTCGCCCGGCCACGCCGGGCTCCCGAAAGTCCCCTCTTGAGGTCCGGCGGCCGCACACGCGTTCGGCCGTGTGCGGTCCGCGGCGGCGGCTGTGCTAGAGTCAAACGCACCAGCACCACACCGGAGCACCGCATGGCCGACGCACCATTTTCGAAGGACATGACTGACTGGATGAAGATGTGGAACCCCATGTCCTTCCCGATGCCGGGCATGGGCTTGCCGACGGTCAACCTCGACGAGATCAACAAGAAGATCACCGAATTGAAGGCGGTGGAAGCTTGGCTGACGATGAGCATCGGCATGGTGCAGATGACCGTGCAGACGCTGGAGATGCAGAAGGTCGCGCTGGAAAGCCTCAACGCGGTAGCCGACAGCCAGAAGAAAGGGTGAGCGGCCCGCAGCAACCGGCCCTGCGCGGGCCCACCCGGAACGCACAGGCATGATCGCCGCCGCCATCGTAGGCCTTGGCCGCTGGGGCCGGAATTTCGTGGAATCCCTGCACGGTCAGAGCAGGCATTTCCGCTTCGTGCGGGCGGTCGATGCCGCGCCGGACCGGGCGCGGGCCTTCACGGACAAATTCGGGCTGCCGCTCACCACCGACTACGCGCAGGCGCTCGCGGATCCCGCCCTGCAGGCGTTCGTGCTCTGCACCCCGCATTCGCTGCACCGGCCGCAGGTCGAGGCAGCGGCGCGGGCGGGCAAGCCGGTGTTCTGCGAAAAGCCGCTGGCGCTGACCGGCGCCGACGCGGCAGCCATGGTGGAGGCCTGCCGCGCGGCCGGGGTGGTTCTGGGTGTCGGCCACAACCGCCGCCTGTGGCCGGCCATGCAGGAGCTGAAGCGTCTCACCGCATCCGGAGCGCTGGGGGCGATCCAGCACATCGAAGGCCACTACAGCAACGAACACTCCAACAACGTGGCCGGCACCTGGCGCGATTCGCTCGCCGAGTCGCCCGGCGGTGGCATGACTGGCGCCGGGCTGCATATCCTCGATGCCTTCGTGAACCTGATCGGCCCGGTACGGCGCGTGCACGGCTGGTGGGTCACGCGCAAGCTGCCACCGGTGCCGCGCGATACCGCGATGGTGATGTTCGAGTTCGCCAACGGCGTGAGCGGACAGCTTTCCACCGTGCGCGCGACCCCGCATTACTGGCGCGTGCAGGTATTCGGCGATCGCGGTTCGGCCGAGGCGCGCGGGGAGACGGAGCTCCTGGTGCATCGCGCGGGCGCGGAGCCGGAGCGCCACACCTATGCACCGGTCAACGCGCTGCGCCTTCAGCTCGAGGCCTTTGCCGACGCGATCGAAGGGCGGGCGCCGTTTACGGTCTCCCCAGAAGACATGCTGGCGACGGTGAGAACGTTTGAAGCGGCGGTCCGATCGCTGGAAACGAATGCCGCGGTCGAGATCCAGGCTGCTTGATACGACACTGCGGCGACGCTGCGTTACCCCCTACCAGGAGCACATATCATGGCCGATCAACCCGCCGTGCCGGACAAACCCGCCGGCCTCAACATCCGGCTCACCCCGGTCGAACATTCCGACCAGCCCAAGCTGGCTAACATCACCCGCGTGTCCGGCGCGCCGGGAATGGTGTTCGTGGACTTTGGATTTCTCGAGCCCGGAACGATGGCGGCGCTGTCGCGTGTGGCTGCGGGTGGCGGCAAGCTGCCCGAGTCGCTGACCGGCAAGCTCGTGGTGCGCGTGGCGCTGGGTTACGACACGTTGGCCCAGCTCCACCACCAGTTGGGGCAGGCGCTGGCCAGCCTGAAGCCGAAGGCACCGCCGGCCACCCCGCCCCTGCCTGCAGCCCGGCCGAAAACCAAGCACTGACGCCAGGTTTTGTTTGCTAAGCGCCGACCTCGGGGCAGCCCCGGGCGCGGGTTGTTGCGGCGGTTTGCACCTGCGCCACCTGCTGGCGCAGCCGCACGAGGTGCGGGTCGTGGATGCCGTGCCGTGTCAGGCAGTCCACCGTTTCGAACAGATACTCGGCGCCGGTGCCGCCGAACCCGCGGCAGGTGGCGAGCGTGGCGGCGACCTGCGCCTCAGGCAGCTTGCCGGCGTAGTTCGGATGGTCGCGCTTGATGGTGAAGGCGAGTGCGGTCACGTCGCCTCGCGCGGTCCGCACCCGCATCCAGCGCGGGCGGTAGGAGCCCATCACCATTTCGCGCCGCCAGATCATGAGCATTTCGCGTTCCAGCTTGGCCGCCGGGACGCGAAAGGCCATGCCCTGGCAGGAGCCGCCGCGGTCGAGCGCCAGCACCAGCCCGGGCGACGCCGGCGAGCCGCGGTTGCCGCGCGTCCACAGGCAGAAGCGGCGGTGGTAGCCGTGGGCGGTGGCGGGGCGGCGCTCGTCGAACTCGAACAGCGGGTTCCAGATCAGCGAGCCGTAGCCGAACACCCAGGCATCGGTCCCGGCCGGGTGCGCGGCGAGCGCGGCCGCAAGCGAACCGTGAAAAGCCTCGTCCGACTGGATGGGCAGTTCGGGATGCCGCTCGCGGTAGGTGCGGCGGAAGTGGTCGTTTTCGAGCTGCTCGCGGGTCAGGGCCACGGCGGTCAGGGGGAGAGGTTGGCGGGCGCTGATTGCCGGGCAAAATTCGCGTGCATGGGCATCACAACGCCGCGGCGCTGCGGTGCGTTGACGGCGGGGCAGCGGCGAGCGGCAGCAGACTGTTGCCGCGGGCGAACAGCGTGACCAGCAGGTCCAGCACGCAGTAGAAGGC
>CAZXNF010000229.1:0-6245 GCA_964641785.1 uncultured Streptomycetaceae bacterium
GAAACTTGGATCTGTTGCTGAACGTATGCAGCGAGGCGTAGCCTGAACTCTGGTTCAAACAGAGCTGGTTGGCCGCCAGCAACGGAAATGATTTCGCCAGCATGCCGCTGGACGTGGATGCGCCTACTGACACCATTGGACCGATCGCGCGCAATTGCTCGCGGAACGTTGCGTCCTGGCAATAAGCGGGCAGCCCCTGCGCGGCGGCGCCCGTCATGCCGGCACAAAAAGTCAGAACGATGAATAAAACCTTCATGACTGCAAGCGCGTGGGCCAATTCCCGTCGCGCAGATTACGGAAAATCGCTGAAAAGATAAAGCAGATCACGAAGTGCAGGCGCCCATACCGCCATACTTGGACTTCCACTGGTAGTCGCAGGCCTCCAAGAGGCTGTGCATGCGGCAGGTCTCGCCAACCCTGGCGCCTGTGCGGCGCAGGCCCTACTGCAGCATGAAGGTCTCGTACTCCAGCGTCTCGAGTTTGCGTTCCAGCAGCAGGAGCCCGACAAACACCGTCACCAGCAGCGCGAACGCGAAGCCGTAGCCGTACCAGTACGCGCCGAACTTCAGCGTGGCGCCGGTCAGCCCCACGTTCGCCACCAGCAGCAGCCCCGTCAACACCACCACCTCGCGCCGCCGGTCGAGATAGAACAGCACGTTGAGGATGCCGAGCAGGACGACCTGCAGCCCGGCCGCCACCACCTGGATGTAGAGCAGCGACAGATAGAGCTGGGAGATGCCGATCCATTTCAGCAGCGCCGGCCCCGCGACCATGACGACCAGCACGGCGATGGTCTGGATCTTGACGATCTCGAACAGGCCCTGGCGCACGCTCGAGATCATTTCGTCGCGGTTGCGCTCGATGGTGTCGAGCGAGCCGCCCTCGCGCACCGCGGTGTAGAACTTGTCGAAATACTCCACAAAATCGGTCTCGATGCGGATCAGGAACACCGCCATGCCGGGAATGATGGCGAGGTAGGCAAGGAACACCGGCAGGTCGTAGACCAGTGAGGCATGCAGCGGACCGATCGAGGCCTGCCCGGTATCAGGGGCGTACCAGAACATGAGCTTGTCGGCCCATACCGCGAGGTTGTAGAGCAGGCCGGTGGCCATCAGCGCCGGGAACATGGCGCCCCGCCGCGCGAAGCCGAAGGCGATCAGGCGGTCGGAGGGGAAATTGCGCAGGATGATGGTGACCATGCCGACCAGCAGCACCAGGTGGCCCAGCACGAAACCGAACAGCAGCCCCTCCATGCCGAGACTGCGCAGGGCGAGCGCGCTCGCCACCACGACGGTGTAGCCGAAGGCGAACATGCCGACGATCTGCTTGTACTGCTTCAGCCCCGACAGCAGCAGCGTGGACATCCAGATGCCGTTGAGGATCACGAAGCCGGCGAGCATCAGCATCCGGTAGATGTCGCTCTCGTGGGGGAACAGGGTGAGCACCAGCAGCAGGCCCAGCACGCCGCTGGCCGCCATCACCGTCAGCAGCGCCCCCATGAAGTTGGGCAGCACCGCGTTCTCCTTTTTCTCGAACAGGCGGTCGGCGATGAAGCGCGTGAAGGCGATCTGCAGCGGGCCGGACAGAATGAGCGACAGCATGATGAGGTAGGTGACCGAGACCTGGAACTGCTGCACCAGCGAAGCCGGCACCACGACCGAGGCGGACAGGATGCCCACCATCAGGATGCCGACGATGGACAGCACCCACGGACCGGAGCTGATCACCCCGGCATAGGCGTAGGCCTGGAAGAGGCCGAAGTAGCTGCGCTTCTCCAGGAGCTTGCGCAGTTCGAAGCCGATGCCCGCCATGCGCTCAGCCTCCCGCCTTCAGGGCCGCGTCGTAGATCTCGCGGTAGGCGCCGAACATCAGGTCCTGTGTGTAGTAGCGCTCCACGCGCGCGATGCCCGCGGCGGACGCCGCGTGCCAGGCCTCGGGCTGCGTCAGCAGCTCGATGGCCGCCGTCGCCAAGCCGTCGGGATCGGCGATGCGCACGATGCGGCCCGAGGCGCCGAGCGCCTCATCTTCGCCGGGTAACCCGTAGATGAGCTGGCGGCAGGAACCCACGTCGGTACACACCGCCGGCACCCCGGCCGCATAACCTTCCAGTACGACGAGCGGCAGCGCCTCGCTGATCGAAGACAGCACGCCGACGCCGACCTTGGGCAGGAGTTCGGTCATCTGCTGGAACCCAAGGAATTTCACCTTGTCGGCAATCCCGAGGTTGGCGGCCAGCTCCCGGCACTCCTGTGCGTAACCGGGATCCTCGTCCTCCGGGCCCGCGATCCAGCCCTCGGCCTCGGGCAGGCGGTTGGCAACGATACGCATCGCGCGCACGAAGGTCTTGATGTCCTTGATCGGCACCACGCGACCGATCAGGCACAGCACTGGCGGAATCTCGCGCGGCCTGGTGCTGCGCAAGGGTGCAAAGCGCGCCACGTTGACGCCGTTGGGAACGTTGCGCGTGCGGGCGGCGTCCGCGCCGTCCGTGATCTGGCGCAGGCGATTGGTCTCGTAGAGCGCCGTGATGTGGTCGGACGCGTCGTAGCACATGCGGCCCAGCGCCTCGAAGAAGCGGATCCACATCCGGCGGAAGTACGCGATTTCGGCCGGATCCTTCTGGAACACGTTGCGGTTGTCCTTCACCCAGTCGGCCTGGAACAGGTCGATCTTGCGTTCCTTGGTGTAGATGCCGTGCTCGGAGAGCACCAGCGGCCGTCCGCGCCGCTGCTTGAGGAGCGCGCCAAGCAGGCCGGCGTAACCGGTGGACACGGTGTGATAGGCCCGCACCGGAATGAAAGCCTCGGCGATCTCCGCGAGCACCCACACCGGCGCGTGCATGGTGCGCACGGTCCAGAAATAATCGATGAAAGAGGGATCGGTGCAGAAACGCCGGTAGCTGTCGCGGATGTAGTCCCACGACGACACGCTGTACAGGAAGCGGTCGTGGTCGAGCCGTCCGCCCGGACACAGTTCAGGCACCAGTTGCGCGAACACCCCGGCATCCGCGGCATGCGAGTTGGGCGCCCGGAAGTAGTCGTGCATGCGCCCGACCTGCTCCGAGATGCCGGGATCGGCCGGCAACGGCCGCACGACCGGCACGCGGGGGCGCTCGAAAAGATAGTGCGTCTCGAAATGCACCACGTTCGGCGGCAGGGCGTACTTCATCGTACCGTAGTCTTCGCGCCGGCTACCGATGAAGGCGATAGCGAAGGTGAGGTCGGGGAAGCCGCGGATGATCTGGTTCACCCAGCTCGACACGCCACCGGCGACGTACGGAAAGGTGCCTTCCAGCAGCAGGCCGATGTCCGCGCGCTCGGCGCGGGGAAACCCGTCGGCCGCGGGCGCGGCAGCATTCGCGGGGGCGGTCACAACGACACCCCGCTGGTAGGTTCGCTGGCGAGGACGTCGCGTCCCGTCCAGTAGCGCATGAGCGGCGCCATCAGCGGCGTCACCTGCTTGCCGGCGATGCGACCCATGAGCGCGCGCGTGTATCCGTAGTCGCCACGCTCGAAGGCAATCTCCGCGAGGTATGGCAGCACGCGCGATTCCGGGATGCCGCGGGCCACCGCCGCCCGGAACGCGTCCTCCGCAGCCTCCGGACGCCGGCAGGCGAGCTCCAGTCGGCCGTGCAGGAAGCGGATGCCGGGCTCGCCGGGTACCACCGCCTCTGCCTGCCGCACGAAGTCCAGCGCCGTATCGAGCGCATGGCTGCGCAGGTCGCCCTGCACCAGGTCGGCGTAGACAAGCTCCCAGTACAGCTCGGCCAGGTGGCGCAGGCTGCCCAGGCGGATGTCCGGATCTTCGGTACTGGCGGCGCGCTCGCGTTCGCCGCGGATGCGGTCGAGAATCTTCTTCTCCTGCGCGTCGAGCATGCCGTAGGCGGTCAGCCGGATGTCGTCTTCCGGATCGGACAGGAGCTGACGCAGCATCGGGCCGACGATGCGCACCGGCATGTTCTGCAGGGCCAGCAGCGACTTCAGCCGCAGCGGCAAAGGCGTGGACGGGTTGAGCAGCAGTGACTTCACGCCGCCCTCGCCGAAAGCGAGTTCCGGCTCCTGGATGGAGAGCACGAACTCGGGCGTCTGCACGCCCGCGAACGGCTGGTGGGTCTTCTGCTTCGGCAACAGATAGGCCGCCAGCAATGCGGTCAGCAGTCCGAGGGGGCCCAACAACGGCACGAAAAAACAGAAGCTGAAGATCAGCGCGCAGACCCACCGGCGCGGCTCGCGGTACTTCGCCGGCAGCGTCGCCCAGGCGAACAGGGCCAGCGCCAGGCTGGCGACAAAGTGCAGGCCAAAGAACAGGAGCAGTTCGCGAGTGCCCTGCGCGAGCCCGAACAGCACCGCCAGCGCCGCGAGTTCGAAGGCGACCGCCGCCGCCGGGAGCAAGCCCAGCAGGGCGATGCGCACGAACCATCCCGACGGTGGTCCTTCCGGTGCGCCGCTCATCGCGTGCCCCGCACGAAGCGCATGAGCTGATCGACTGCGTTGTGATCGGCAAGCGACAGCACGTGCGAGGACACGCCCAGCGAGGTGAGGTCGCCGCCGAAGTTCTGCTGCAGCCAGTTTTCAATGCGGATGAGGTAGCCCTCCACCGCCACGCTGGTGGCGAGCGGCATCAGCGTCACCATCACGCAGCGCTCGCCGTGGCGGTAATCCCAGCGCACGTCCGGCGCGCGGCTCTGGCGGCCGAGTTGCAGGACGATGTCCTCGCGCTCGGCCTGCGGCGCGAAGTCGAACACCACCAGGTGGCTGACGATGCCGTGCTCGCGGCCGATCCGCTGCAGCTTGACCAGCTCCTCGGCAAACGCGAACGGCAGTTCGGGATAGCGCTTGAACAGACGCTGCGCGAGCTCCGCCGACGCGACGCTGTCAGCGTACAGGCCCAGCAGCACGCCGAGCACCTTCAGCGCATCCTGGTTCAGCGCGAAGAAGGGCATGCGATCCACCACCAGCACGCCGATCTCGCGCCCGCCGTTGGGCGCCAGGGGTGCCACCACCAGGTGCTCGCTGGGCACGCCGTCGAGCAGCTCTTCGGTCTGCACGTGCGCGAGCGTGCCGCGATCGCGCGCGAAGCGCAGCAGCGGGTCGTCCATGGCCAGTGCGCGCGGGTTGCCCAGCTGGGCGCGCAGTTCGTAGCGCGGCGCCTCACCCATGCGATCGGTGCGGGCGTAAATCGCCGCGACTTCGAGCTGCGAATACTGGGCGAGGAAAGCGAGGAAGCGCTGCGCCGTCTCCGGCGCCAGCGGGTCGGTGCCCTTCAGCTGCCGGCGCAGCGCAACCAACAGGTCGCGCAGGGTCGCCGGTTTCGAGATCAGGTCCTGCTCCAGACGATCGTGCGACACGCGCAGCAGGTAGAGCCGCTTGGTGATGCGGCTCATGCGGTCGTCGAGGTACAGGTTGAGCTCGCGCATGCGGCGCAGACGGACGCGCCAGATCGAACTGTATTCTCCGCACACCATGACCAGCAGCAGGCCGCCGAGGAAGTACTGCTTGGGAAACGCGACCGTGTCGGGTTGCAGCAGCCACCACCCCCCGAGCAGGATGCCGGCGGACAGCACGCCCGGCAGCACGCTGTAGCGCAGTGCCACCAGCACCGGCATGAACCACAGCCAGGGGAACTCGCGGTCGACGAAGAAGGGATCGTCCGGCGACGCCCACAGCCCGATGCCGAGCGCCAGCAGGGTCAGGATCCAGGTTTCGATCCAGACCCACGGCCCGTCCACCGCCGGATCGACCAGCGTGCGCACCAGCGTGCGCAGCCGCTGCCGGCGGCGCGTCTTGACGCTCATGGCGTGTTCCAGGACATCGACGGCCGCGCGCTACTCGATGCGCGCGCTGGCGAACATCGCGCGCATCAGCTTCTGCGCGACGCCGGCCAGCGAGTCGCGGCTCCAGCCGCTCTTCGCACCCACCGAACTCCACACCACCTGGCCGCTCTGGACGTCCACGATGCGCAGCGCGAGGCCGACGGCGGGCTCGCCGTCCACGCCCACCTTGTAGCGCCACTCGTCCACTGCGCCGGTCAGCGCGTAGCGGATGCCCTGCTCGCGCGCCCACTTGAGCGCCTCGGCCTGCAGCTTGCGTTCCACCGGATCGAACAGCGCGTCGGGGCTGAGCGCCGCGGGATAGGCCACGAGCTGGTTGACGCCACGTGCGCGCAGCAGCCCGTCGGCGATCGCCTCGGCCCGCAGGCCCGCCTGCGGCACGTCGGTATGGTTGGCGATCGGCAGCACCGCCCAC
>CAZXNF010000230.1:0-6243 GCA_964641785.1 uncultured Streptomycetaceae bacterium
CGGAGCGGCTGCGCCAGCTGGATGCGTTCGGCGCCGCGTTCGATGCCATCGAGTTCCGCGCCGAACCCGCAACGCCCCTGTTCCGCGCGCTCGCGCCACTGGTCGCCGAACATGGGTTGCCACTCGCCGCCTTTCGCGATCTGTTGTCTGCGTTCCGGCAGGACGTCACGCAGAAACGCTACCGCGATCACGCGGACGTCATGAATTATTGCCGGCGCTCGGCGGACCCGGTCGGCTGGCTGCTGCTGGCGCTGTACCGCGCTGAAACGCCGGACAACCTGCGGCGGTCGGACGCCACCTGCTCCGCGCTCCAGATCATCAACTTCCTGCAGGACATCGCCATCGACTGGCGCATGGGCCGCGTATATCTGCCGCAGGACGAAATGGCCGCCTTCGGCATCACCGAGGCGCAGATCGCCGCCGGCGATACCGGCGGCCGCTGGGTGGCGTTCATGACGACACAGGTCGCCCGCGCACGCGGCATGCTGATGGACGGCGCCCCGCTAGGCCGCGTGCTCCCCGGCCGCATCGGTCTGGAACTGCGCACCATCGTCGCCGGCGGCGCCCGCATCCTCGAGAAAATAGAGGCTGTCGATTACGATGTCTTCCGCCACCGCCCGGTGCTGCGCGCCTGGGACTGGCCGCGGCTGCTGACTCGCGCAATACTGAAATGAAGATCTGCCGTCAAGACGCCAAGAGAACAGCAGCTTCAGATGCGAGAGAGGATAACGGTGAACGCACGGTATGGTTGCGCAGTTTTTTCGTCTCTCGATTCTCGATTCTCTTGACGCCCTTGACGCCCTTGGCATATTGGCTGCCATCAGGAGTTCGTAGCCCATGACCCCCGACCAATACTGCCAGCATAAGGCCACGAAAAGCGGTTCCAGCTTCTACTACGCCTTTCTGTTCCTGCCGCCGCCACGCCGCCGGGCGATCACCGCGCTGTACGCCTACTGCCGCGAAGTGGACGATGTGGTGGACGATTGCACCGACGCGGAAATTGCGCACACCAAGCTCGAGTGGTGGCGCCATGAAATCCGCGCCATCGCCGCGGGCAAGGCCCAGCACCCGGTGACGCGCGCGCTGGCCGCCATCGACCCTTCCATCCGGCTGGACGAAGCCCGTCTGCTGGAGATCATCGACGGCATGGAAATGGATCTTACGCACGCGCGCTACGCCGACTACGCGGCGCTGGAACGCTATTGCCATCTCGTCGCGGGCGTGGTCGGCCTGCTCTCGGCGGAGATTTTCGGTTACACGGACCCGCGCACGCGGGAATACGCGCATGAACTGGGCATCGCTTTCCAGCTCACCAACATCGTGCGCGATGTGGGAGAAGACGCCCGGCGCGGTCGCATCTACCTGCCGGTGGACGAACTCGCGCGCTTCAAGGTACCCGCCGACGACATCCTCCAGGCCCGCGAGACACCCGAGTTCATGCAGCTCATGCGCTTTCAAGTCGAGCGAGCGCAGGCGGCCTACACGCGGGCGTTCAGCCTGCTGCTGCCGGCCGACCGCAAGGCGCAGCGGGCCGGCCTCATGATGGCGGCGATCTACCGCGCGCTACTGGACGAAATCAGCGCCGACGGCTGCCACGTGCTGACCCGCCGCACCTCACTCACGCCGCTGCGCAAGCTGTGGCTGGCGTGGACCACCTGGATCAAGGGCTGAACGATGGATCTCCAATTGCAAGGCAAGACCGCGCTCGTGACGGGCGCCAGCATGGGCATCGGCCGCGCCATCGCCAAAGGGCTGGCGGCGGAAGGCGTGCGCGTGTGCATCGCCGCCCGCCGCAAGCCGCTGCTGGAAGCGCTGGCCGCGGAAATCATCGCCGTGGGCGGAATGCCGCCCGTGATTGTCGAAATCGACGTCATGCCCGAAGGGGCGCCACAGCAGCTGGCGGAGGCCGCGTGCCGGGCATTGGGCACCGTCGACATTCTGATCAATTCGGCCGGCGGAAGCCAACCGGCCCTGGCGATCGACGCGCCCGAATCGGCATGGGAAACGGCGATGACGCTCAACTTTGTCCGCGTGCGGCAGCTGACGCATGCGCTGCTGCCCGGCATGGTCGAGCGCGGGTGGGGCCGCATCATCAACATCACCGGCAAGTCCGAGCCGGAGCGGCTCATCGCGGCGACACCGACCAAAGCCGCCGTGCATGCGTGGTCCAAGGGCGTGTCGCGCGAAGTCGGCAAGTCGGGCATCACGGTCAACTGCATCCCGCCGGGACGCATCATGAGCGAGCAGATCCGCCGCAAGTACACGCCCGAGTTCCGCGCCGAGCAGTCCGCGAAGGAAATCCCGGTCGGCCGCTACGGCGAACCCGAAGAGCTCGCCAGCCTCGCGGTGTTTCTCGCTTCGCCGGTCGCACGCTACATCACCGGCGCCGTGCTGCCCGTCGACGGCGGACTGCGGCGATACGCGTTTTAGCCGGGGGTATAATCTTCGCGCACTCCGACATCGTCCCGCGAAACCGCCATGCAAACCAAAATTCCCTGCGTGATCATGCGCGGCGGCACGTCGCGCGGCCCCTTCTTCAAGCTCGCCGACCTGCCCGCCGACACCGCCACGCGCGATGCGGTGCTGCTGTCGGTCATGGGCTCCCCGCATGAAAACCAGGTGGACGGCATCGGCGGCTCGCACACCGTCACCAGCAAGGTCGCCATCATCAGCCAGTCGAAACGGCCAGACGCCGACGTGGACTACCTGTTCGCGCAGGTGGAAATCGAGGCGGCCCGCGTCGACACCAAGCCGAACTGCGGCAACATGCTCGTCGCGGTCGGGCCGTTCGCCATCGAGACCGGCATCGTGCCGGCGAAGAACGGCGAAACCACCGTGCGCATCTTCAACGTCAACACGCAGTCGCTGGTCGATGCGATCGTGCAAACGCCCGGCGGACACGTCACCTATGAGGGCAGCGCCGCCATCGACGGCGTGCGCGGGACGGCCGCCCCGGTGGGTATCAACTTCAAGAGCGCCATCGGCTCGGTCACCAAGAAACTGCTGCCGACAGGCCAACCGCTCGACGTGATCAACGGTGTGGAAGTGAGCTGCGTCGACGTGGCGATGCCGACGATCCTCATGCGTGCGGCGGACTTCGGCAAGACGGGCTATGAGACCCCCAACGAACTCGATGCCGACCGCGCCCTGTTCCAGCGCATGGAGGCGATCCGCGTGCAGGCCGGCCGGCTGATGGGTTTGGGCGACGTCTCGAAATCCGTCGTGCCCAAGATCGCCCTCCTCGCCCCACCGCGGCAAGGCGGAACCATCACTTCGCGCTGGTTCGTCCCGACCTCCTGCCACAAGGCCCACGCGGTCACCGGCACCGTGTGCGTGGCATCCGCGTGCGCGATTCCGGGTACCATCGCGCAGAAGATAGCGGGCCGCACGAAAGCGCCGCAGGGCGTGATCGAAATCGAGCATCCGTCGGGCAAGATCGCCATCGATCTCGACGCGGATTTCACAAACGGCAAGCAGGTGTTGCGGCGCGGCGCGCTGATCCGCACCGCGCGCCGCATCTTCGACGGCTTCGTGCACGTGCCATCGACCGTGTGGGCAGGCCAGCAGGCCGCCGGCGAACCGGTCGCAGCGTGAGGCCGCCCGAGAGCGTCACCTCGCTTTGATGCCCGTCGCGGTCATCGGCGGCGGCTACGCCGGCATGGCAGCGGCCGTCGCACTGACGGACCGCAGCATTCCCGTCACGGTTTATGAAGCCGCGAAAACCCTCGGCGGCCGTGCACGTCGTGTCGAAGTCAACGGCATCGCCCTCGACAACGGCCTGCACCTCCTGATCGGGGCCTATCGCGAAACGCTGGCCCTGATCGACCGCGTGCACGGGGGCCGCGCGCCGCTCGTGCGCCGGCGGCTGGACTGGCGGATCCACCGCCGCTTCGCATTGCGCGCTGCTGCCCTGCCCGCCCCCTTCCACGTCGCCTTGGGCCTGCTGACGGCATCGGGCCTCAACTGGCCGCAGCGCATGGCCGCGATCCGCCTCATGCGCGTCTTGTCGCGCGATGGCTTTCGCCTTGCCGCCGATACTACCGTCGCCGCGCTGCTTGAACGCCATCGGCAGCCGCCGGTGCTCTGCGACGTGCTCTGGCATCCGCTGTGTGTAGCCGCACTGAATACGCCTCCGGAACAGGCGTCCGCGCAGGTGTTCGCCAACGTGCTGCGCGAGGGTCTCGCCGCCGGCCGTGCCGCCAGTGACCTGATACTCGCCAGTACGGATCTGTCCGCCTTGTTTCCCGAGCCGGCTGCTGATTACATATGCGCCCGCGACGGCCGGGTGCTGACCGACACGCCTGTCACGGCCATCGAGACCTGCGACAGCGGCTTCCTCGTGCGCACACGGGAGAAGACAGAGACCTACGCGCAGGTCATCTGCGCGACACCGCCGCACCGCACGGTCGACTTGCTGGCCGGGCTCCCCGCACTGGCGCCCGTCGCGGCCTGCATTTCACGCCTGCAATACCAGCCCATCTATTCCGTCTACCTGCAGCTGGCTGCGCGGCTGCCCCTGCCGGCCCCCATGATCGGACTCTCCGGCGGCATGCTGCAGTGGGTATTCGACCGCGAAGCCCTGTGCGGGCAGGCCGGCCTGGTGGGCGCCGTCATCAGCGCGGAGGGTCCGCACCAGGGATTGCCGCATGAAACGCTGGTGACGCGCGCCGTGGCGGAGCTCGCCGAGGCCTTTGGGCCGCTGCCCAAGCTGCAGTGGTCGCAGGTGATCGCCGAAAAGCGCGCGACCTTCGCCTGCACGCCCGGTCTGGAACGGCCCACGCAGGTGACGCCTCTACCCGGCCTTTATCTCGCGGGGGATTACACGGAAAGCGACTACCCGGCGACGCTGGAGGCGGCGGTGCGCAGCGGGCTGACCTGCGCGCGCCTCGCAGCGGGGGCCGCCGAAAAAAGACCCGCGCCCTAGACAGGCACCGCTAGCGCCGCACGCAGGAGTTTCGGCAAAGGCACGGCCTTACCCGTGCCATAGTTAATCCACACCACGACCACTTCGCCCGTCGCATACAGCACTTCGGCGTCGCGTTCCGACCGGATGTCGTGGGCAACGGTGAAACTGGAAGATCCCACCCGCGCGGCACGCATCGTGACGGCTACCGTTTCCGGATAGGTAATCGGCTTGCGGAAGTCGCACGCGGCGCGCGCGATCACCGGCCCCGTTCCCGTTGCAGAGACCGGCAACCGCCACGCATCGAAACACGCGATGCGGGCCTGCTCGAAATAGCGAAAGTACTCCGTGTTGTTGACGTGGCCGAGCGCATCCATGTCGCCCCAGCGCACGACGATGCGTTCGGTCCACAGCAGTTTGGGGGCGGGGGTGTTCATCGGGTCCGGTACGGGAAATGCAGCCGTTATAATTATCGCTTAATCGAACAAGCCCGCCAGTCGGGCGCCAACGGAGGTCGGTCGTGTCGCAGCAGCGCGAAGCCATGGAATACGAAGTCGTGATCGTCGGCGCGGGCCCCGCGGGGCTCGCCGCCGCGATCCGCCTGAAGCAGCTCGCGCAGAGCAGCTGCGCCGAGATCGGCGTCTGCGTGCTTGAAAAGGGCTCCGAGGTCGGCGCCCACATCCTGTCCGGCGCGGTGATGGATCCGCGCGCACTGACCGAACTGATTCCAGACTGGAAGACCCAGGGCGCCCCGCTCAACGCCCCCGTCAGCGAAGACCGCTTCCTGTTCCTGACGGAAAGTGGCTCGCGCAAGGTGCCGAACGTCCTGCTGCCCGCCTGCTTCCAGAACCACGGCAACTACGTCATCAGCCTCGGCAACGTCTGCCGCTGGCTCGCGCAGCAGGCCGAGGCGCTCGGGGTCGAGATCTTTCCCGGATTCGCGGCGGCCGAGGTGCTGTACGGCGAGGACGGCGGCGTCCGTGGCGTCGCCACCGGCGACATGGGCATCGGCAAGGACGGCAAACCCGGCCCCAACCATCAGCCCGGCATGGAACTGCATGCCAAGTACACGCTGTTCGCCGAAGGCTGCCGCGGCAACCTCGGCAAGCTGCTGCAGGCGCGCTACCACCTGAACGAGGGCCGCGATCCGCAGGTCTACGGCATCGGCCTGAAAGAGCTGTGGGAGATCAAACCTGAGAAGCACCAGACCGGGCTCGTCATCCACACCGCCGGCTGGCCGCTGGATACCGACACCTACGGCGGTTCCTTCCTCTACCACCTCGAGAACAACCAGGTCGCGGTCGGTTTCGTGGTCGGACTGGACTACACCAACCCCTATC
>CAZXNF010000231.1:0-3276 GCA_964641785.1 uncultured Streptomycetaceae bacterium
GTAATGGGTAATGGGTAATGGGTAATGGGTAATGGGTAATGGGTAATGGGTAATGAAAAAACCTTTTCGCTTATTTCGGGTTGACGACCATGATGCATGCTGATCATTTTTAACTCATCACCCATCACCCATCACCCATAACCCATACCCCATCACCCATTACTGTTACTCATGACGCCATTCGCCACGCCCGCGCCCAGCCTGCGCTTCATCCACGTCTGGCGCCGCAACCTGCTGGTGTGGCGCAAGCTCGCCATCCCGTCGATGCTCGGCAACCTCGCCGACCCGATGCTCTACATGCTCGGCTTCGGCTACGGCCTCGGCAAACTGCTGCCGGACGTCAGCGCCTTCGGCGGCAGCTACTTGGCCTTCCTCGCCGCCGGCACGGTGGCGTCCAGCACGATGATGAGCGCGACCTTCGAGTCCATGTATTCCGCGTTCTCCCGCATGCAGATGCAGCGCACCTGGGATGCGCTGCTGAACGCGCCGATGACGCTCGACGACGTGCTGACGGGCGAACTGGTATGGGCCGCCAGCAAGGCGACGCTGTCCGGGACGGCGGTGCTGCTCGTCGCGGCGGTGCTCGGGCTGGTCGCCTCGCCGCTGGCGCTCGCCGTGGTGCCGGTGATCTTCCTCGCCGGCCTCGCCTTTGCCGGCCTCGGCCTGATCATGACCGCGCTGTCGCCGAGCTACGATTTCTTCATGTACTACTTCACGCTGGTGGTCACGCCGATGATGATGCTGTGCGGCGTGTTCTTCCCGGCCGACCAGCTGCCGCCGTTGCTGCAGCAGGTGACCGCGGTATTGCCGCTGACGCATGTGGTCATGCTGGTGCGCCCATTGATGAACGGCATCGTGCCCGACGGCGCGCTGCTGCATGCCGGCGTGCTGGTCGTCTATGCGGTGGCCGCCTACTGGATCGCGCTGGGCCTGACGCGCCGGCGCCTGCTGAAGTAATCTAGAGTCCGCTATGCTGTGGATCAAAGCCCTGCACATCGTGTTCGTCACGTCCTGGTTCGCGGGGCTGTTCTACCTGCCGCGCCTGTTCGTGAACCTGGCGCAGGAAACCGATGCCGCAGCGCACGCGCGGCTGCTGCTGATGGCGCGCAAGCTTTACCGCTTCATGACGCTCCTGATGTGGCCCGCCCTCGGCTTCGGCCTCTGGCTGTGGCTGGGCTACGGCTTCGCGGGCGCGTGGCTGTACGCCAAGCTCGCGGTCGTGGTGCTGCTGATCGGCTACCACCACGTCTGCAGCGCGCTGCTCCGCCGCTTCGAAGCCGGCGGCAACACGCACTCGCACGTCTGGTACCGCTGGTTCAACGAGGTGCCGGTCGTGCTGCTCTTCGCCGCCGTCGTCCTCGTGGTGGTCAAGCCATTCTGATCCGTCGGCCGGACGGTGCCGTCCGCCTTTCACCGCCGCCCGCTGCGCGGTATGCTTGTGCCCGCATGCATTCCAGCACCCAAGGAGAGACATGCCCGCGCTCCTGACCCTCAAATACGCGCTCTTCGCGCTGTTCGCGGCGTCGGTGGTCTACGTGCATTGTCGCGGGCGGGTCCGCCACCGCCTGTTCCGCCAGCTCGGCGACCACTCGACCTTCATGGCGCCCTACAACACGCTGGTCTACCTGTTCTCGACCCTCCCCGACCGGCCGTACACGCGGGTTGACGCCTTCCCCGACCTGCTCAAGCTGCGCGCCGACTGGGAGATGATCCGCGAGGAGGGCCTGCAACTCCTCAACCAGGAGATGATCCGCGCCGCGCAGGGCTACAACGACATCGGCTTCAACTCCTTCTTCCGCACCGGCTGGAAGCGCTTCTACCTGAAGTGGTACGACGACTTCCTGCCCTCGGCCCGCGAACTGTGCCCGAAAACGGTCGAACTGCTGGGCCGGCTGCCCACGGTCAATGCCGCCATGTTCGCGGTGCTGCCGCCCGGCGCCCGCCTCGTGCGGCATCGCGACCCCTTCGCCGGGTCGCTCCGCTACCACCTGGGCCTGTCCACGCCGAATTCGCCCGACTGCTACATCGTGGTCGACGGCGACACCTACTACTACCGCGACGGCCACGACATGGTGTTCGACGAGACCTACATCCACTATGCCGAGAACAAGACGGACACCACGCGCCTGATCCTGTTCTGCGACGTCGAGCGCCCCTTCACCAATCCCGTCATGCGCGCGCTGAACCGCTTCATGGCGCGGCACGTGATGCGCGCGGCGGAGACCAAGAACGTGGACGGGGAAAAAATCGGCGTGCTCAACCGCCTGTTCGCGCGGGTCTATCCGATCCGGATCTGGGGCAAAAAACTCAAGGCCTGGAACCGGAGCGCATACTACGCGTCGAAGTGGTTCGCCTTCGGTCTGCTCGCCTACCTGATTTTCTGGTGATGGCGCCGCACGGGCGACACGCCGCCGCACCCGTCCTGGCCGCCTGGCTGCTGGCCGTAGCACCCCCGCTCGCCGCCGCCCAGGCGGAGGCCCTGATGCTGGTGCAGAACTCGCCGCTGGCGGGCTTCCGCTACTACGAGGGCACCGCATTGTGGACGGAGGTGAAGGTCGGCGACCGGCTCGACCTTGTCCGCGAACCCGACAATCCGCACGACGCCAACGCGATCCGCGTGCAGTGGAAGGGGCAGTTGCTCGGCTATCTGCCGCGCCGGGAGAATGCCGCCGTGGCGCGCCAGCTCGATCGCGGCGCGCCGGTCGAGGCGCGCATCACGCAGCTGCGCGAAAGCCGCAACCCGTGGCAGCGCATTGCGTTTGATGTGCTGGTCAGGGTCTCCGAATGAAGGAACGGTTCTTCGCGCCCTGCCCGCGCGGGCTGGAAGGCGTGCTGGCAGATGAACTGCGCGCGCTCGGCGCGGCGGCCGTCGCGCCCGCCGACGGCGGCGTGGCCTTCGACGGCCCGCTCGCGCTGTGCTGGCGAGTCAACCTCGAAAGCCGCATCGCCAGCCGCGTGCTGTGGCGGATGGGCGCGGCGCCGTACCAGACCGAGCGCGACGTGCACGCCGCCGCGCGCGCCATCGACTGGCCGTCCCGCTTCGGCGTGGATTGCACGATCCGCGTGAACGTTTCGGCCATCCGCTCGCCGCTGAAAAGCCTGGACTTCGCCACCCTGACCATCAAGGACGCGGTGTGCGACCGCTTCCGCGAACACTGCGGGCGGCGCCCCGACGTCGACACCCAGCAGCCGGACGTCCGCATCCACGCCTTCCTGACCAGGGCCGAGGCCACCTTCTATCTCCGGCGCGTCCGCGGCCTCAAGCCTGACGATCCC
>CAZXNF010000231.1:3286-6212 GCA_964641785.1 uncultured Streptomycetaceae bacterium
CTCGACACCTCCGGCGAACCGCTGTTCAAGCGCGGCTGGCGGCGCGAAGCGGGCGAGGCGCCGCTGCGCGAGAACCTCGCCGCCGGCATCCTGCGGCTCACGGGCTGGCAACCGGGCACGCCCCTGCTGGACCCGATGTGCGGCAGCGGCACCTTCCTCGCAGAGGCCGCGATGATGGTGCTCGACCTCGCGCCCGGTCATATGCGCCGCTTCGGCTTCGAGAAGCTCGCGAACTTCGATGCCACGGCGTGGGCGCGCCTGCATGCGCAAGCCGAGGCGCGCGTGCACCGCGACGACAGGCCGCTCCACCTGCACGGCGCCGACCTCAAGGGCGACATGCTGAAGCTCGCGCGCACCAATCTCGAAGCGCTGGGTGTCGCGGATCGCGTCACCCTGAAACAGGCGAATGTGCTGGAACTGTCGCCGCCGGCACCGTCCGGCATCCTGGTCGCCAATCCGCCCTACGGGGTACGGATGGACGACACCGAGCAGCTCGCCGCCTTCTACCCCAAACTCGGGGATGCCTTGAAGCAGCGCTACGCCGGCTGGACGGCGTATCTGCTGAGCGGCGATACGCAACTGCCGAAACGGCTCGGCCTCAAGCCCTCGCGGCGGACACCGCTCTGGAATGGCGCGCTCGAATGCCGGCTGTACGAAATCCGGATCATCGCCGGCAGCGCGCGCCGGCCACCGCGCGAACCCGCGCCGTGAGCGCGCGCCGCGTCGCCATCGTCGGCGCAGGGCTCACTGGCCTCGCCTGCGCACAGGCATTACGGACCGGCGGCACCACGGTGACGGTCTTCGAGCGCGCCCGCGCCGGCGGTGGCCGCCTGGCGACGCGCCGCACGGACCGTGGCGGCTTCGATCACGGGGCACAGTACTTCACGGTCCGCGACCCCGCCTTCGCAGGGGTGGTCGCGCGCTGGGAAGATCGCGGCCTCGCCGCGCGCTGGCAGCCGCGGCTGGGTCGGAGTGAGGGCGGCCGCCCGCAGCCTTCGCCGGACCCGCAGCCGCGCTGGGTGGGCGTGCCCGGCATGAGCGCGCTGCCGCGCGCGCTGCTGGACGGTCTCGCGCTGCGGACGGAAACCGAGGTCGTCAGCCTCGCGCGTGTGGGCGAGAGCTGGACGCTGCGCGACGCGACCGGCCACACCCATGGCCCCTTTGACGCGGTGGGCGTGACGGTGGCCGCGCTGCAGGCAGCACCGCTGCTGGCAGCGCACGCTGACTTCGCGCGGCAGGCGCGCAACGCGGCGTATACGCCCTGCTTCGCCCTGATGGCGGCGTTCGACGCGCCCCTCGCGCTGCCCTATGACGGGGTCTTCGTGCGTGACGGCGCGCTGGCATGGATCGCGCGCGACAGCAGCAAGCCGGGCCGGGCCGCAGGCGAGCGCTGGGTCGCTCACGCCTCGCCGGACTGGGCGGAGGCCCATCTCGAAACGCCGGCGGAAACGCTGGCACCCTGCCTGCTGGCCGAACTCGCAACACTCACCGGCGATGCGCGGCCGCCCGAGTGGACCTCGTGCCACCGCTGGCGTTACGCGCTGCCGCGCGCGCCGCTGGGCACGGCCTGTCTGTGGGACGCGGCGTCAGGGCTCGGCGCGGCCGGCGACTGGTGCGCGGATGGCCGCGTCGAGGGCGCCTACCGCAGCGGCGAAGCGCTCGCCGCTGCGATGCTCAGGCCGTCATCGCCCTGACCAGCAGCAGCACCCCCATGAGGGTCAACAGGCCGGTGATCGTGCCCACCAGCTGCGCGCGGGTGATGCGTCCGTAGACCTTGTTGCCGAGCCACAGCCCGAGCGCCATCCACGGCGCCAGCAGGACAGCGGCGATCCAGCGATCAGAAGTGGCCAGCCCGTTGACGACGAACACGATCAGGCGGATCCCGGTGGACAGCAGCACCAGCGACGACAGCGTGGTGCGCAGCGCCTCCTTGTCGGTGATGCGGCGCGACAGATAAATCGCATACGGCGCGCCGCCGACCCCGAACAGCGTGCCCATGGTCCCGCCCGTATAGCCCGCCACCGGTGCCCACGCGCGGCTGACCGTGCGGCCAGCCGGCGGCTGCCAGAGGGTATAGGCGCCGTAGGCAAGCAGAAAAACGCCAAACGCGGCGAGCGAGGCATCGCGGGGGAGGCTTACCAGCAGCAGCGCGCCGGTGATCGCGCCGGCGAGCATGAAGGGCGTCATCCACGCCAATTCCGTCCGGTCGGCCGACTTGCCGAAGCGCGCGCCCAGCGCCACCGACGCCGTGACGTCGAGCATGGTGGTCACCGGCAGCACGAACTCCAGCGGCAGGAAGAAGGCCAGCACGGGTGCTGTGAACAGCGAGGCGCCGAAGGCGGTGATGCCGAAGATGAAATAGGCGAAGACCGTGACCGCGGCGGCAAGCGCGTAGATGGGCCAGTCGAAGGGGATGTCCATCAATCAAAACCGAAAGGCGACTGCCCTTCCCCTGCACCGATTGACCGGCGCGGCAGCGTCCTGTCGGATCGGTGCATTTAATCCGGCCGGGAGAGGTCCGGATTAAACAATGTTGAGGTGCTCGATTCCCGACATCACGTCCTTTTCCTTCGATTCCTTTGAATTCAGCTTGATGTTCAGCCGCAGCTCGTTGACCGAGTCCGCATTGCGGAGCGCGTCTTCATAGCTGATCGAGCCGTCTTCATAGAGGTCGAACAGCGCCTGGTCGAAGGTCTGCATGCCGAGTTCGCGCGACTTCCCCATGATCGTCTTGATCTCATGCACGTCGCCCTTGAAGATCAGGTCGGAAATCAGCGGCGAGTTGAGCAGGATCTCGATCGCCGCGCGCCGCCCCTTGCCGTCCTTCATCGGAATGAGCCGCTGCGCGACCAGCGCGCGGATGTTGAGCGACAGGTCCATCAGCAGCTGCGCCCTCCGCTCCTCGGGGAAGAAGTTGATGATGCGG
>CAZXNF010000232.1:0-6198 GCA_964641785.1 uncultured Streptomycetaceae bacterium
ACACCGCGCCACCCACGCCGTTCGCGTCCGGGTCGTCCACCGAGAACACCGGCAGCGGCAGGAAGCTGTCGAGCAGGAAGTTCTCGAAGTCGCCGGAGGACAGGGTGTAGGTGATGCGGTAGGTGATGGTGTCGCCCGGTTCCATCTCGGTCAGCGGCGCCTGCGGCACGCCGTTCAGGTCCTCCCGGCCGAAGATCGACAGGTCGTAGCTGCCCGCCACCACCTGCGCCTGGGCGCCCGTGCCGTCGCCCTCGAAGTGCCCGTTCGCCAGCCCAGTGAGCGCCGCGACGACCTCGCCACGGAAGCCAGTGGTGGGCGCCAAGTCGCTGGCGTCGTTGCGGATGGTGTTGCCGACAATGTCGTTCTGGTTCACGCGATCGTCGTTGCCGCCGTAGCCGGCGCCGAAGGTATCGGTGAAGTCGTTGGCGATGAGCGTGCGGAACACGACCTGCCCGGTGGTGCCGGCCTGCTGCGCGAGGCTGTGGTTGCCGGTGAGCGTGTTGCCGAAGAGGTCGCCCGCCAGCACGCTACCGGTGGCGAGGCCGCGCGCGGCGATTTCCGCGCCGATGTCGAAATTGGTTACGGTCGCGCCGTCGAGCACATTGCCCGGCTGCGGCCCGTTGTTCTTTTCGGGTGTCGTCACCGTCCTATTCGCGAACGCCGCCGCGCCGAAGCTCGTGCCGTCCTGCGTAAACGACAGCGTCGGCGTGCCGGTCAACGTCTGCCCGTCAGAGACGATGTCCTCGAGGACGAGGTCGTCGAACGCAAAATAATCCGAGACCTGGAAATTGACCGTGTACTGCAGGGTGTCGCCGGGCGTCACGCCCGCCGCGCCGGTATCGACCGCCACCGCGACGGATTTCTGGATCGTGATCGCCTTGGCGGTCAGCACCGGGCCGGCCGCGGTGTCGTTCACCGGCGCGGGCGCGTCGCGGACGTCGAGCGGCACCCAGTTGCCGGCGCCGTTGGCGGCGCCGAGGGCCACCGTGGCATCCGCCGCCGTCATCGGGTCGATGATCTCCACGCCGTTGGCGTCGAGTTCGGGCACGTAGAACTGGACGGTGACCGTCTGCGAGCCGCTGATCGAGCCCCAGTTCACCGTGTAGTCGTTGCCGTTCTGCGGCGTGCCCGTCAGCGGGTTGTCGGTGAAGCTGCCGCCGCCCGACGCCGAAAAACCGGTGATGACGACGTTGTTGGGCAGCGCCTGCGTGAGGTTGAAGTTCGAGAGTGTCTGGCCCGGCGCCACATCGACGGTCACCGTCATCGTGCGCACGAAATTCGGGCCAGTAGCGGTCTCGCCCTCCGGTGCGTCGGTCGCGGTCGTGATGTCGAAGAGGTCGAGGCCGACCGCCGCGCCCACTTCGCCCGCCAGCAGGCTCGGGTCGCTGACCGGGTTGTCGATCGCGTCGTTGCCGTACTGGAAACCGCCGCTCGCGCGCACGCTGAGCGGCGTGCCGAGGTCGGCCAGCGGCGAAAGCGTGGCGTTGACGACGAGGTCGGCGACCGGCTGGTCGGGCGTGAAGCTGCCGAAGGGCATCCGCACGATGTACAGCGTGTCCCCGGCCTGGAAGCCCGCCGGCACCGTCATCACCAAGGGCACTCCGCCGACGCCGGTGGCGAACGGATGCGTAACGGTCGCACTGCCGGTGAGGGTGATGGTGGTAATCAGCGAAGCGTCGATCGTGTTGCCAAGGTAGGTGAAGCCGTTGACCGTGATGCCGTCGTCCACCGCCGCGCCCGCGCCGTCCGCACCGGTGGTCGGCACCCACAGGTTGACGTAAGGACCGAAGCCAGGCTGCGTGCCCGAGGTGTTGTCGAAGCGCACGCTGAAATTGAAGCTGTCGCCGAGCCGCAGATCGCCCGGCACGCCGACCAGCGAGATGATGGGCTGCGCGTTCGCCAGCAGGGCGTCGTAACCGGCCATGGCGCTCGCGCTGAGCGCCAGCGACGATTCGACCGTGCCCTGCGTGAACTCGAGCACCCAATCGCCGCCCAGCGCCGCGGCGCCCGTGGCATCCACCGACGCGGCCACATCGGCGCCGGTCGCGCCCGCCAACGCGGCGATGAAGGCCGCGCCCTCACCGCCCGCCGCGACATCGCAACCGAGCAGGAGGATATCGGCACTGCCGGTAAGCCCTTGCGCCCACATGCGGACGATGTCGCCCTGCGCGCCTGCGAGGCCCGCGGTATCGAGTTTGGCCGTGCCGAGTTCGAGGAAACCGGGGCCGCCGTGCGAAACGATCTGCACGGATTCCACATCGGTGCGCGCCGCCAGCACTGCGGCGATCTTCGCCACGCCGTCCTCGTTGGCATCAATGGTGATGACTTCGGCGTCGGCGTCCCGCACCAGCGTGGCGGCATCGCGCACGCGGCCGTCCACGAACACCAGCGTCCGCGCCTGTGCGGCCGCGCCTCCCGTGGCGGGCAGGTCCACGGCGGCCGGTACGTATTCGGTCGTAGCCGGTTCGGCCGTGGTGGCGGTGACCGCCGTAGCGGGATCGGCATGGGCGATGGCCGCGGTCTCCGCGCTGGCGGTCGCCGCCATCGCCGCCGCGGCGGCGGTATCGATCACGTCGGCGGCCAGCGCGCCGTCGAACAGCATGCGCGGTTCGAGCGCGAGCAGGCGCGTGCGGGTCGCGGCCCGGCGCGGCGCAAGGCGCGGTTGCGCCTCGGCCATTGTGGCCGCCACCGCTGCGCTCAGTCTGCTTTTCTGCATGGTGCTCTCATTGGATAATAGGTCCGATTATTCGAAGGCCTTCGATGACTTGAATCTTTGCAAAACCTGTGCCGGCCGCAGCACCCGCCCTTGGACGTGACTTTCGTTGCAAGTTTCACGCCCCACCTCAAAATCCGCTCTCCCGCACGAACAGCGATACCACCCGGCTCGTGACATCCTGCACGGTCCAGAACAGTCCGGCGTTGATGCGCACGGTTCCGCGCACCACACCCTCCGACGGTGCGGCGCCTTCCGTCGGCGAAATCTCGACGCGGTAGCGCGCATCGTGCGCAAGGTAGGCGCCCTGCCCCGCCGCGCCGCCACTGCGAGTCGACGCCACGTCGCCGCCGTGCACCGAGGCGAGTAGCGGATGCGCCACCATGCGGGCGGACGAAGCATCGACCGCTCTCACCCGCCCGGTCATCGCGCTGCCGCCGGCCTGCTCGGGATAGAAGCGGATCGCCTGCCCCGGTTCAACGGCCCGCACCTGCGATTCGCTGACCCACGCTTCGATGACGCGCTCCGCGGACACCACGCGCAGCAAGGGCTGGCGCGGGTTGACCCAGCGCCCGGGCACCACGTCGGCCGCGAGATCGCGAACCGTGCCGCCGCTCTGTGCGCGCAGTTCGATACGCGCGAGTTCTGCGTCGGCACCCTGCCGGTCGGCCAGCGCCTCGGCGAGTTGTTGTTCCGTCACCGCGCGCCGCTCGGTCTGCGATGCGCTCGCCGGCGCGCGCAGGAGTTCCACCTGCAGGGCCTGCGCGCGGGCCTCGGCCTTGGCGCGACGCGACACCAGTTCCGGCGACGCCAGCTTCGCCAGCAGTGCGCCAGCGACGACTGTTTCGCCGTCGCGCACGGCGACTTCGACGATCTGCGCCGGCACCGGCGCATACACCGTCTGCACCTGCGCCGCGCGAGCCAGCGCGGGCGCCTGCACCTGCAGGCTCACCGGGCCCAGCCACAGCACCGCGGCAGCGGTGGCGGCCACCGTGCCGATACGCCGCCAATGCGGCACGAGCTCCGCGCGACGCGCGCGCAGCGCCTGCGCCTCCCGCCACAGCGGCCGCACGATGAACCAGCCGATCTCGACGGCCATCAGCATAATGCCCAGCAGCTTGAAGAACAGGTGATAGACCGCAATGGCGATGACGAGGAACAGGATGAAGCGGTAGGCCCACGTGGCCCACGCAAACGCAATCATCCACGCGCGCCGGCGGGCGCTGAGCCCGGCTTCCGGTACGGGATCGTCGAGCCCGAAGAAGAAACGGCGCAGCCAGTGGCGCGCCAGCGCGAAGCTGCGCTCGTGCAGGTTGGGCATGTCGAGCGCGTCCGACAGCAGGAAGTAGCCGTCGAAGCGCATGAAGGGGCTCGCGTTGATCGCCAGCGTGGTGAGCCATGTGGTGGTCGCCAACAGGAACAGCACGCTCTTCAGCGGCCCGTCCGCGGCGAGCGCCCAGCCGAGCGTCGCGAACACGGCCAGCACCAGCTCCGCCACGATGCCGGCGGACGCGATGGCGAAACGTTGCCGCCGGTCGGCGAGCTTCCAGGTTTCGCCGGTGTCCGTGTAGAGCACCGGCCACAGCACGAGGAAGGCCACGCCCATGGTCGGCACGCGCACGCCGTAGCGCTTGGCCGTGAAGGCGTGCGCGAGTTCGTGCACCACCTTTGCGAAGGTGGCGGCGACGGCAAAATACAACAGGCCTTCGAGATTGAAGAAATAAAGGAAGGTGCGCCCCAGCGCGTCCCACTCGCGCACCAGCAGCACGAGATCAATCGCGGCGACCACCGCAACGACCGCCGCGAACGCCGGCGTCCACAGCCCGCGCACGCACGGCAGCATGCGCGTCAGCCAGCGGTCGGGCTGGAACAGCGGAATGCGGAAGAACAGGTAGTGATGCAGCGCCTGCTTCCACAGCGCCGGTTTCGCCGCCAGCCACCCCAGGCGCCGGCGTGCGAGTCCCTCGTCGTCCGGCGGCGCGGCCAACTCATGCTGCAGCAGGAAAGCCGCGACTGTCCGCACGTCCTGCGCGGTGGGCCGCAACGTGGTGTCGCGCGTAACCGCAGCTACCAGCGCTTCCGCATCCGCATGGTCGCGCCAGCGGGACAGCAGTTCGAACTCGAGCCAGCCGAGTTCGAAAAACCGGTTCCGGACGGAATCTGCGATCCGCCAGACGGGGGAGCCGTCGGCAAGCGCCGCGCTGCGGTGAAGTTTGAGATCCTGGCGGAGGTGGGGGAGGGCTTCAGGCATGAGCGCGAGGCAAAAATCTACCAAAACGAGAGATTTTCTCGGAAGTGTCATACTCCATACAAGGTTTATTCAGGATAGTTTTGGTGTTTCGTGACGCAATGCACACTTCGTCTAAGCTGCGGAATTCCTTCGCAAAACTTGCTAAAGTTCGCCCCCGCTTGCGGCACCTGCGCTGCGCCGCCCAACACACCTCTCCAGATCGATGAATAAACTCTCTTACTTTGTTGTTTTCACCGGGTTTGCCGCCCTTGTCTCGACCGCCTTGCCGGTGGCAGCCCAGGCTTTTCCCGCACGGCCGGTGCGCCTGATCGTCCCGTTTGCCGCCGACGGTTCCGTGGATGCCTTGGCCAAGGCCGTCAACGCCTCCGTGTCCCGAGCCCTCGGGCAGCCGGTGTACATCGAATACGTCCCGGGCCTTAGCGGCAACGTGGGCGCCGGGCTCGTGGCGACCAGTCCCGCGGACGGGCATACCGTGCTGCTGACCAGCACCGCCCTGCTGATCGGCAACGCGATCTTCAAGCTGCCCTTCGATGCGCACAAAGACTTCACGCCGGTGTCCGAACTCGCGAGCTTCGACTATGCACTCATCGCGCACCCGAAGTTTCCCGCGCGCACGGTGCAGGAGCTGGTGGCCCTCGGGAAAAAAAGCAAAGGCACGACGAGCTTCGCGAGTTCCGGCAGCGCCACCGCCAGCCGCCTGATCGGCGAGGTGCTCAACCGGAACACCGGCGCCGACCTGCTGCACGTGCCTTACCGCGGCGCGAGCCCCGCGCGCGCGGATGTGATCGAGCGGCAGGTGGACGTCGCCTTCGACGACTTGGAGCCCGCGCTTGCGGCCGCCCGGGCGGGCAAGGTGCGCATCATCGCCGTCACCGGCAAGACACGCTCGCCGATGGCGCCCGACGTGCCCGCCATCGCGGAGAGTTTTCCGGAAGTGTTCGTGGACAACTGGATCGGGATCTTCGTGCGCAGCGGCACCCCGAAGGCGGCGGTGGACCGGCTGAACGCCGCGTTCTCGGGGGCCGTGAAGGATCCGGCCGTTGGGAAGTCCATGACCGCCCAGGGGCTGGTCGCGATGGGCTCTACCCCCGGCGCGTTTAGCGCAGCGACGGAAGACTTCCGCAAACGCTACGTAGCTCTGATCAAGCAGTTCGTGATCGAGCCGGACTGAGACTCCGTTCTTTATCTTCCCCTGCTGGTGGGGTGAAGGGGCCCCACCTTTCTCCGGGGGACG
>CAZXNF010000233.1:0-6149 GCA_964641785.1 uncultured Streptomycetaceae bacterium
CAGCGGCAGACCGGTGGCGTCTTCGCCGCTGTAGATCGCGAAGTCCTTCGGCGCCCGCAGCAGCAGGTCGGCGCCGCGTTCGAGGTTGGCGGTGGCATCCTTGAGGCCGACAATGTTCGGCACCTCGGCCAGCCGCAGCACCGTGTCGTTGGCGAGGTCGGCGACGGTGCGCCCGGGCACGTTGTAGAGGATGTGCGGCAGGTCCACCGCCTCGGCGATCGTGCGGAAGTGGCGGTAGAGCCCTTCCTGTGTCGGCTTGTTGTAGTACGGCACGACGGTGAGGCTCATGTCGGCGCCGACTTTCTTGGCGTAGGCGGCCAGTTCGATGGCTTCGCGGGTGGCGTTGGCGCCGGTGCCGGCGATGATCGGCACGCGCCCCTTGGCGTGCTCGACCGCCGCCTTGATCAACTGGCCGTGTTCGTCGAAATCCACCGTCGGCGACTCACCTGTGGTGCCGACCACCACGATGCCGTCCGTGCCCTCAGCGATGTGCCAGTCGATCAGGCTGCGGAACGTCTCGAGATCGAGCGCCCCATCTTCGTGCATGGGGGTGACGATGGCGACGATGCTGCCGGTCAGCATGGCGATCCGGCACGGCTGGGAGATGAATGGGGGCGCTGCGTGGGCATAGGGTGAGTCGGGTGAAAGTCTTGTTGGCGCAATAAGTTAGCTGCGAATTGTAGCGTTATTTTTCGGAAGTCGCCCCGCAGTCAGACCCCTGCAACCGGGTCGGGTTCCGCAGGCCCGGCCATCGCGCATATTCGTTGCACCATGGCCGGCCGGGGGACGTCCACAAAGCCGTCTTCAAAGCCCAGAACGCGCAAACGTCCACGGACGATGTCCTGCAACTCCCCGCGCCGCAACAGAAAATCCGGGTTGGACGGGCGACCGTAGGCCTGGTTGCCGTCGGCAAAGGTCTCGTAGATCAGGAGACCGTCGGGGTCCAGGGCGGCGAGCAGCGCGGGCAGCAGCGGCCGGTGCAGGTAGTTCGTGACCACCACCGCCGCGAAGCGGCGTCCGGAGTACGGCCAGGGCCCCGCCTCCAGGTCGGCAACCCGGCAGGTGACCCCCGGCAGGCCGGCAAGCTCAGCCAGCGCACCCGCGTCACGGTCCACCGCGTCGACCGGGTGACCGCGGGAGTTAAACCACCGGGCGTGGCGCCCGCGCCCGCACGCGACATCCAGCACAGCGCCGCCGGGCCGCGCGCGTGCGCCAAAGCGCGTGACCCAAGCTGAGGGTGCCAAATCGTCGTGCGCGCCCTTCGCCATCGTCGACGCCATCCTTCAGACCTGCGGCAGCAGCCCGAGTGCCCCGGCGACGAAGCCGGTCGCGATGGCCCCCGCGACGCTCGCGCCAAAGACGAAGGCGGCGAAAATCGCGGCCTCGTCTTCCGGTACGCCCATCAGGGCGTGCGCGCCCTGATTCACCAGATAGAACGCATGTGCCGTGGCGGCCAGCATGAGCACCGCCAGCCCGGGCTGCTCGCGCAGGGGCCAGAACAGCGCCGCGGCCGCGAGCCACACCGGCGTGAGAGCGTAGACGCCCACCCGCCACGCCTCCGGCCACCCGCGCCGGCCGCGGAACACGGGTGCCAGCACCTGCACGCACAGGGCAATGAGCAGCGCGAACGCCAGCGATGACAGCAGGCCGGCCGCGACGAGGGCCACGGCCCCGACGAGCAGCAGCCCGGGCGGGCTTTCGCGCACGCCGGGATTGCGCAACCAGAGTCCGGCGACGTGTGAGACCGGGCCGAGCGCCGCGAGCGGCAATGCATAGGCCAGCAGGCTGTCACGCCACGACGGCGCCTCGTCACGGATGCACACCCATTCGGCGGGCGATGCCGCCAGCAGCCGCCAGGCGCGGGCAAACTTCATGCCACCGCAGCCTGTGGGACAGAGGCGCCGGGGACAGTTAAGATGGACAGCATCCGTTGACCTTGGCGATCGCGCGCCATGCGTATCGAAGAAATCGTTTTATATCAGCTTTCAATTCCGCTGACGGTGCCCTACCACCTCGCCTTTGGCGACGTGCGCGCCTTCGACACGCTGCTCGTGGAAATGCGCGGCGACGACGGCCGCAGCGGCCTCGGCGAGGCCACCTACCTCGCGGGCTATACCGATGAGGACCTGGCGGGCGGCTGGATACTCGCACAAACCCTGGCCTCGCAGCTTTGCCGGCGCAGCCTTGCGGAGGCGCCCGGTGCATGGCGCACGCTGCTGGCGGAGCATCCCTTTACCGTCTCGGCCTTCGCCGGCGCCGTCGACATGCTCGCCGCCGACCCGCTGCTTGCGCCGGCGGAACGGCTCCGCGTGCCCGTGCTCGGGCTCCTCAACGCCACCCAGGAAGACGCCATCGCGCGCGAAATGGATGCGTTGTTCGCGGACGGCTACGGCACGCTCAAGGTCAAGGCGGGTTTCGCGGTGGACGAAGACCTCGCCAAAGTCGCCATCGTCCAGCGGCGGCTCGCCGGCCGCGGCACGATCCGCGTCGACGCCAACCAGGGCTACAACCGAGCGGACGGCTGCCGCTTCGCCGAGCGGCTCGCCCCGGACGGCATCGAGTTGTTCGAACAGCCGTGCAAGGCGGGCGACTGGGACAGCGCGGTCGCCGTCGCGCGCGTGGCGCGTGTGCCCATGATGCTGGACGAATCCATCTACGGCCTCGCCGACATCCGGCGCGCGCAGGAACTCGCGGCGGCGCGCTTCATCAAGCTGAAGCTCATGAAGATGGGCGGGCTGCAGGCGCTCGTCGACGGCACCGCCACCATCCGCGCCTGCGGCATGGAGCCGGTCCTCGGCAACGGCGTGGCCGCCGAAGTCGGCTGCTGGATGGAAGCCTGCGTCGCCGCGCGCCACATCACCAACGCCGGCGAAATGAACGGCTTTCTCAAACCGGCAGCGCGTCTGCTGGCGGAACCGCTGCGCTTCGAGCGGGGTGCAATCGTGCTGGAGCCGGGCTGGTCGCCGCGGCTCGACCCGGCGGCGGTGGCCCGGGTCACGCGCGAGCGGATCGTCGTTTAATAGGGGGCGCCCCACTCTGTTAGGATTCGTTGCTGCCCCGAAACGCGACTGGAGGAGGAGTTGATGGGAGCCATTGAACACGGCACGGCGATCGACGTGCGGCCGCTGAGCGCAGCCGTTGGCGCCGAGATCACCGGCGTTGACCTTGCCCGCCTGGATGATGCGACGTTCACGCGCGTCGAAGCAGCGTGGCTGCAGCACTCCGCACTGTTGTTCCGCGGCCAGCGCCTGACCCACCCCGATCTCCTCGCGTTCAGCCGCCGCTTTGGCCGGCTTGACGAAGCGCCGATCAACGAAAACGGCAAGAAGTTCGTCGACGGTTATCCCGAGATCTACGTCGTGTCCAACATCAAGGACGACGACGGCCAAGCCATCGGCAGCCTTGGCGCCGGCGAGGCGGTTTGGCACACCGACATGTCGTACCTGCCGCTGCCGCCCGATGCCTCCCTGTTGTATTCCGTCGAAGTGCCGCCCGCGGGCGGCAACACGTGGCTGTGCGGCCTGATCGCCGCCTGCGCGGCCATGCCGGAAGACCTGCGGCGCGCGGTAGCCGGCCGCTCGATCAAGCATGACGGCACCTACAACTCCGGCGGCTACCTGCGCGCGGGGCTCACCGACACCGATGATCCAACCACCTCGCCGGGCACCGCGCATCCGATCGTCTGCCGCCATCCGCAGACGGGCGCGCAAACGCTGTATCTCGGCCGCCGGCGCAACGCCTACGTGATCGGTCTGCCGCTGTCCGACTCGGAAGCGCTCCTCGACCATCTGTGGGCGCACGCCGCCCAAGCACAGTTCGCGTTCTCGCACGCGTGGCGGGTGGGCGACGTGCTGATGTGGGACAACCGCACCACGCTCCACCGGCGTGATCCCTTCGACGCCGACGCGCGCCGTCTGATGTATCGCACCCAGATCAGCGGCGGCAGCCTGCCGCTGCGGGCCCTGTAGCATTCGCAGTCAGGGCGAACCGGCCGCACGAGCCGGACGCCCCTAACCGCCGCGGCGGAGGAGAAGCAGCATGCAGATGAAAACCCATCGCTGGTACCTGGGCGCGGCGGCAGTAATCGCCGGCGCGGCGGCTTACGCGCAAACGCCGCCGGCCTATCCGGTGAAGACGGTCCGGATGGTGATCGGCTTCCCACCCGGCGGCGGCACCGACATCATCGGCCGCATCGTCGCCCAGAAACTGGGGGAGTCGCTCGGCCAGCAGGTCATCGTCGACAATCGCGGCGGCGCCAGCGGCCAGCTCGCGGCGGAACTGGTCGCCAGAGCGCCGCCCGACGGCTACACGATCATGATGGCGCACATTGCCGCGCTGTCGATTCTGCCCTCGCTGGTCGCAAAGCTCCCGTACGACCCGCTGAAGGACTTCGCGCCCGTCACTCTCGCCGCGATCGGCCCCAACCTGCTGGTGGTGCATCCGTCGGTACCGGTGAAGACCGTGAAGGAACTGGTCGCGCTGGCGAAGTCACGGCCGGGGCAACTGACCTACGCCTCGCCCGGTTCGGGCACGGTGCAGCATCTCGCCGGCGAACTGTTCAAGCTGCAGGCCAGGGTGGACATGCTGCACGTGCCGTACAAAGGCAGCGGCCAGTCGATCGTCGATCTCGTTGCCGGTCAGGTACACATGAACTTCGATGCCGTGCCGCCGGTGATCAACCATGTCCGCAACGGCAAGCTGCGCGCGATCGCCGTCACTTCGGCAAAGCGCTTCTCGCTGCTGCCCGACATCCCGACCATCAACGAGTCCGGCGTCGAGGGCTTCGACATGAGCACCTGGTGGGGCCTGGTGGTGCCGGTCGCCACGAGCCGGGACATCGTCACCCGACTGAATGCCGACACCGTCCGCCTGCTCCGCCAGACCGACGTGAGGGAAAGGATTGCCGGCGTCGGCGCCGAGCCCGTCGGCAACACGCCCGAGGAGTTCGCGGCCTTCATCCGCGCCGAGACCGAGATTTACGCGCGGATCGTGAAAACGGCAGGGATCAAGGCGGAGTAAGGCGGGTTCCGCGCCAGCAGGCCTTAGAAGACCCGGAAGTTCTTGAACTGCCAGGGGTCTGACCGGTCCACGTCTTCCGGGAACAACTGCCCGCGGTCGTCGAGTGGCGTCCAGTCGCTGTAGGTGCCGACCACGTTGCCGAGGTAGGGGTTGGCGATTTCCAGGACGCGCTGGAAATCCAGATCGTCCGGATCGCAGACGCCGCGCAGCGGATTCTCCATCCCCCACACCACGCCCGCCATGACGCCGGCGGCGACCTGCAGGCTGGTGGCGTTGTTGAAGGGCGCGAGCTTGCGCGCCTCGTGTATGGAGAGCCGCGAGCCGTACCAGTAGGCGCCTTTCGCATGCCCCATCAGCAGCGCGCCCAGTTCGTCGTTGCCGTCGTAGATCTCGTCCATCAGGATGCGCTTGTTCTCGGGCAGCGCCCAGTTCTTGCCGGCGTATTCGTGCAGGGACAGGATCGTGCTGTCGCAGGGGTGGTAGGCGTAGTGGCAGGTCGGGCGGTACACAACCTTCTTCCCGGAACGCACCGTGTAGTAATCCGAGATCGAGATCGCCTCACCGTGCGTGATCAGGAAGCCGTGGAACTGGCCCTCCACCGGCGTCCAGGTGCGAACACGCACCGACGCACCGGGCCGCATCAGGTAGATCGCCGCCCTGGAGCCGAAGGTGTGCTGCTTGCCGTCGCGGGGAAAATGCTTTTCGTGAGAACCCCAGCCAAGCTCGCAGGGCTGCGACCCCTCGCCCACGAACCCGTCCACCGACCAGGTGTTGACGAACTCGAGGCGGCGTTTGCCGGGGTTCGCGACCTGGGTGTCGCGCTCGGAACAATGGATGACCTTGACGCCCAGATCCATCGCGAGCTTGGCCCAGTCCGCCTTGGTCTCGGGCTTGGCGGCGCGCTTGCGGATGTCGCGTGAAAGGTTGATCAGCCCCTGCTTGACCCAGTGCGAAATGAGCCCCGGGTTGGCGCCGTGCGTCGGGATCACCGTCGGCCCGCCGCTCCCGTACTTGGTGCGCAGCTTCATGACCGCCTCGCGCAGGCCGTAGTTCGAGCGGCGCGAGGGCGACACGCTGGTATCGGTGTAGCCGCCGAGCCAGGGCTCGATGCAGGTGTCGAGGTACATCAC
>CAZXNF010000234.1:0-6136 GCA_964641785.1 uncultured Streptomycetaceae bacterium
CCTGCGCGCGCGTGACCGGCCAGGCGAAGTCGGCGAGGCTGCCGGGGTGACGCGGGTAGCGCCGTACGACCTCCGCGAGCACTTCGCGGGTCAGGGCATCGGGCGCGAAGGCCGGCGGCGGCGGGATGGTGCCGGGACCCGTTTTCGGAAACGCGCCGCGGTTGGCGGCGTCGAAATTCCAGCGCCCGCCCCGGGGCTGGTCGCCGTCCATCAATACACCGTGCTGGCGGCGCATCCGGCGGTAGAAAAACTCCATCCGCAGTTGCCGGCTGTTGCCCGCCCACTGGGCAAAGTCCTCGCGGCTCGCCATGAAGTGGCGGTCGGGCCGCAGGTCGAGCGGGATGCGCGCCGCCGCCGCCGCGTCCTGCACGGCCGCCAGCAACCGGTACTCGCCGGGCTCGCAGACGATCAGCCGCTTTGGGCGGGCCGCGGCGAGTTGCGCGGCCAGCCGGCCCGGCAAGTCCGGCGGTCCGGCATCGCCCAGCCGGAGGTAGGTCAGCGGCCAGCGCCGGCCTTCGATCTCGCAGGCGAAGTGCCGCATTGCCGCCAGGAAGATCGCGATGCGGGCCTGATGGCTCCAGACGTGGGTGGCCTCGCCGGCGGCTTCGATCATCAGCACGCGGTCGCGCGCCGGATCGAAGCCGTCGAAGGCCGCGTTGTCGAGGGTCAGCTGGTCGCCGAGGACGAGGACGAGCGAGCGCAGGCCGTGGCGTGCGCCGGTCGGGGGCGCCGCCGGCTTCAGGCGGCTTGCAGCGTCGTGATGCCGCTGTCGCGCACCAGGACCGAGAGATCGCCCAGCGTGCGCACGATCGCCACGCCCGGGACCGCGCGCCGCATGCGGGCCACGCCGCCGCCGCCGGCCCACAGGCCCACGGACGGCGGCAGGACGGTGCGCAGTTCACGCAGGCAGTCGGCGGCCAGCGAGGAGGCGAAGGACGCGCTGAAGGACAGCGCGACGACCTCGGCATCGTGGGCGGCCGCCGCCCGCACGACGTCGGGGATCGGCATTTCGGTGCCCATCGGAATGCAGGCAGCGCCGCGCAGCGCGAGCAGCGCATGCACCATCATCAGGCCGATGTTGTGCTGCTCCCCCGGCAGGGAGGTCAGCACCACACGGGGGCGCGTGCCCCGCATCGGCAACGCCGCGATCGCGTTGTGCAGGATGTTCTCGATCTGCTGCGAGTACAGGTGCTCCTCGTGGATCTCCAGCTCGCCGCGCATCCAGCTGTCGCCGATGGCTTCGTTCAGCAAGGGCACGGTCTCGATCACGAAGCGCTCGATGCCCTGCCGCATCAGCTCCTGGGTGAGGGTCAGGCGCAGGCGGTCCACGTCGTGCGCGCGAAGCAGGTCGATGAAGGCCCGCTGTTCGGGGGCCAGCGTGGTCAGTGGCGAAGACCGGGCGGTGAGCTGCTCCAGTTCCGCGCCGGACAGCCGGATGATCTTGCCCGGCCGATGGCCGCGGTCCATCAGGCGCCGGATAACGCGCAGCTTGGACACCTGGTCGAACGGATAGAGCCGCTCGCCATGGGCGTCGCGGGCCGGGTCGGGGAATCCGTAGCGGCGCTCCCAGATCCGCAGGGTGTCCTTGGACACGCCGGTGCCGCGTTCGACCGCGCTGATCCCGATCGGGGGATGAAAGCCTTTGACTTCACTCATAATTAAATATTGTCCAAGACATACATTGACATTATGGCCGTTAGACGCAATTATAAGCACCTTAAAGCCTGTTTGACTAGGACAAATACTGTTTTTCCGGTCTGCGCCGCTGAGGGCCGCGACCGTCCTCGCCATCCGCTCATTCACCTGCCCAGCGCATCGACAGCGCCGGGGCTGTATTCACCCACCAAGGATCCGTCATGAACGCTCCTGAAAAGATCGTGCTGCCCGACATCCAGTCCATCGCCGACAGCCGCCGCATCGCCATCGACCGGGTCGGCATCAAGGGGGTGCGCCACCCGGTGCGGTTGCGCACCGGCGCGGGCGAGGTGCAGCCTACGGTGGCGACTTTTGATATGGGGGTGGCGCTGCCCGCCACGGTGAAGGGCACGCACATGTCGCGCTTCATCGAACTGCTGCAAGCGCAGCACGCGCCCCTCGACCTGGCCGGGTTCCGCTCGCTGGTGGAAGCGATGCTCGTGCGGCTGCAGGCCGAGGCGGGCGCCATCGAGATGCGCTGCACCTACTTCATTGCCAAGCGCGCGCCGGTGTCCGGCGTGGAGAGCCTGCTCGACTACGACGTGACCCTGCGCGGTGAAGTGGCCGACGGGCGCTACCGCGGGACGCTGCGCGTGCTGGCGCCGGTGACGAGCCTGTGCCCCTGCTCGAAAGAGATCTCGGAGTACGGCGCGCACAACCAGCGTTCGCACATCACGATGGAGGCCGAACTCGCCGACGGCGCGCTGCTGGACGTGGAAACGCTGGCCGGCATCGCCGAGGCGGAGGCGTCCTGCCCGGTGTTCGGGCTGTTGAAGCGCCCCGACGAAAAGTGGGTGACCGAGCGCGCCTACGACAATCCGAAGTTCGTCGAGGACCTCATCCGCGACATCGCGCTACGCCTGGACGCGGACCCGCGCATCGCGGCCTACCAGCTCGAAGCGGAAAATTTCGAGTCCATTCACAACCACTCGGCCTACGCGGTGATCGCGCGCGACAAGCGGCGGTCCTGATGCGCCGCCCGCGCCGCGCATCCGCGGCGGGTGCGCGCGCGTAGAACCCCTATTGCTGCTTCCCCGTCCGTCATGTCTCCACAATGCATCGCCGTGATCGGCGCCGGCATCTCCGGCCTTGCCTGCGCGTGGCTGCTCGCGCGCACGCACCGCGTGACGCTGTACGCGGCCGACGACTACCTGGGCGGCCACACGCACACGGTGGACGTCACCCTCGATGGCGTCACGCATCCGGTGGACACCGGTTTTCTGGTGTTCAACGACCGGACCTATCCGAACCTGATCGCCCTGTTCGAGGCGCTCGGCGTGGCGACGGCACCGAGCGAGATGTCGTTCTCGGTGCGCCTGCCCGACGCGGACGTGGAGTGGGCCGGGACCAGTCTCGCGGCCCTGTTCGCGCAGCCCGCCAATCTCCTGCGCCCGCGCTTCTGGGGCATGCTCGCCGACCTGCTGCGTTTTAATCGCGAAGCAACCGCGCTCGCACGCGACGGGCGCAGCCTCGGCCGCAGTCTCGACACGACGCTGGGGGTTTTTCTCGAGCAGCGCGGCTACGGCACGGCCTTTCGCGACTGGTATTTGCTGCCCATGTGCGGCGCCATCTGGTCCTGCCCGACGCGCAGCATGGCGGACTTCCCGGTGGATACCCTGATCCACTTCTGCCACAACCACGGGCTTTTGCAGGTCAGTGGGCGCCCACCATGGCGGACGGTGACCGGCGGCGCACGCGAGTATGTGCAGCGTCTCGCCGCCGCGCTGCCGGATGTGCGGACGGCGACGCCGGTCACGCGCCTGACGCGCGCGGACGATGGTGTGACCGTCACCACCGGGGCCGGCGCCGAGCGCTACGACCAGGCGGTGCTGGCCTGCCACAGCGACCAGGCGTTAGCACTCTTGGCGGACGCGGCGCCCGCCGAGCGCGAGGTGCTCGCGGCCGTGCCCTATCAGTCCAACCGCGCGGTGCTGCACACGGACCGCTCCTTCCTGCCGGCGCGGCCGCGCGCCTGGGCGGCCTGGAATTACCACGCCGAGGCCGGCGGCGCCGGGATGGCCGTGAGTTATCTCATCAACCGTCTGCAGCCCCTGCCGTTCACAATGCCGGTGATCGTCACGCTGAATCCCGAGCGGGAACCGGCGCCAGGCACGGTCATGGGCACCTTCGATTACACGCACCCATTGTTCGACGCGCGCGCGATCGCGGCACAGGGGCAGCTCGGTGCGATCCAGGGCGTGCGCCGCACCTGGTTCTGCGGTGCGTGGACCGGCTACGGGTTCCACGAAGACGGGCTGAAGAGCGGGATGGCGGTGGCGGCTGCGTTGGGGTGCCCCGCGCCGTGGGCGCGAACTGCCGCGGCGCCTGCGCCGGGCCGGACCGACGTGCCACTCGGCGGCCTGGCGGGGGCGAAGCCGTGAGCGCGCTGGAACCGCAGCTCTGCTTCGGCGACGTCTTGCACCGCCGGCTGCGGCCGGTGGAGCATCGCTTCGTCTATCCGGTGTTCTTCCTGCGCGTGCCGCTGTCGCAACTGGCGGCGCTGCCGCGGCCGGGGCTGTCAGTGGACCGGTGGAACCTCTTTTCGCTCCATCGCCGCGACCACGGTCCGCGCGACGGCTCGGCGCTGGAGCCGTGGATCCGCGGCCTGCTCGCGGCGCACGAACTGGCGGTGGCCGACGGCGAGATCGTGCTGCAGGCCTTCCCGCGCGTGCTGGGCTATGCCTTCAATCCGGTGAGCTTCTGGTTCTGCCACGACCGCGCGGGGTCCTTGCGCGCCGTACTGGCGGAAGTGCGCAACACCTTCGGCGAGCGCCACAACTACCTGGTAGCGCATCCGGATGGCCGCGCGATCGCCGCGGACGACTGGCTCACGGCGCGCAAGGTCTTCCACGTGTCGCCGTTCTGCCGGGTCGAGGGCGGCTACCGTTTCCGCTTCGGCGGCACGGCGGCGCAACCCTGCACCCGCATCGATTACGACGACGCGGATGGTCCGCTGCTGGTGACCTCGGTCGCCGGCCGTCCGCAGCCGCTGACCGGACGCGCCCTCACGCGCGCCTTCTTCGCCTATCCGCTGATGACGCTGGCCGTCGTCGCCCGTATCCACTGGCAGGCGCTGCGGCTGTGGCTGCGGCGCGTGCCCTTCATCCCCAAACCGCCGGCCCCGGCAGAGCACACGACCCGATGAGTTCCATCACCACGAAACCCGACCTCGTTATCCCGGCCGCCGCCCGTCTGGTACTCGACCTGCTCGCCGGCTGGCGTCACGGCACGCTCGCGCTCGAGACGCCCGACGGCATCGAGCGCACCTTCCGCGGCGCCTCGCAGGGCCCGGCGATCCGCAAACGCATGCACGACTGGTCGGTGTGCGACGAAGTACTGCGCGCCGGCGACATCGGCTTCGCCGAGAGCTACATCGACGGGCGCTGGGACGCCGACGACCTGCCCGCGGTGCTGGCGCTGTTCAATGCCAACGCCGACGCCATCGAGCGCGCGGTTTACGGCAGCGCGCCGGGCATCTTCTGGTACCGCCTGAAGCACCTGCTCCGGCGCAACACGCGGCGCGGCGCCCGGCGCAACATCCACGCCCACTACGATCTCGGCAACGTGTTCTACGCGCACTGGCTGGATCGCACCATGACCTACTCGGCGGCGCTGTTCGAGGGTGACGCCGCGCGCCCGCTCGAAGACGCGCAGCGCGCCAAGTACGAGCGCGTGCTGGCAACGCTCAATGTGCAGCCCGGGGCGCGCATCCTCGAAATCGGCTGTGGTTGGGGCGGGTTCGCCGACTACGCCGCGGCCACGCGCGGCGCGCACGTCACCGGCCTGACGGTCTCGCAGGCCCAGCTCGACTACGCGCGTGCGCGGATCGCGCAGGCGGGACTCGCCGGCCGGGCGGACCTCCGGCTGTGCGACTACCGCGACGCGCAGGGCAGTTTCGACCACGTCGTGTCGATCGAGATGTACGAGGCGGTTGGCGAGCGCTATTGGCCGGCCTACTTCCGCGCCGTGCGCGAGCGCCTGCGCCCGGGCGGCACCGCCGTGATCCAGGCGATCACCATCGCCGAGGCGCGCTTCGAACGCTACCGCCGCGGTTCCGACTTCATCCAGCAATACGTGTTTCCGGGCGGCATGCTCGCCTCGCCAACGCGTTTCGAGGCGGACGCTGCGCGGGCGGGCCTGGCCACCACCGGGCGGCACGCGTTCGGCCTGGATTATGCGCAGACGCTCGCGCGCTGGCGGGAGCGTTTCGAGGCGGCGTGGCCGGAGATTGCGCCGCTCGGCTTCGACGAGCGTTTCCGCCGCCTGTGGCGCTTTTATCTGGCGTACTGCGAGGCGGGGTTCCGGACGGAATCGACCGACGTTTTCCAGTTCGCGCTGAAGCGCGAAGCGGCCTAATTCGGCGGTTTGAGCGGCGTGCCCACGGGCGCGCTGCCGGCCGGGGCCGGAGTGACGGGCGCCGGAGCGGCGGCGGCGGGAACGG
>CAZXNF010000235.1:0-6101 GCA_964641785.1 uncultured Streptomycetaceae bacterium
CTAACCCTCCCCCGCGCTGCGCGCAAGGGAGGGGATTTGCGAAAAAGTTCTTAAGGAAGCTCTGAAAAACGCTATTCTCGTCATTCCGGCGAAGGCCGGAATCCAGGGAATTCAAGGCACTGGACACCGGCCTGCGCCGGTGTGACGGGGTAAATCAGAGGTTCCTTAAGTAAGTGCCATTCGTCTCAGTCCACCCTCGCGCCGGACCGCTTCACCACTTCGGCCCACTTCACGGTTTCCTTTTTCGCCAGCGCGCCGAATTCCTCCGGCGTGCTGCCGACGCAGCGGTTGCCGACCACCGTCAGCTTTTCCACCAGCGTCGGCGCCACGCAGGCCTTGTTCACCTCTGCGTTCAGCCGCGTGACGATGGCCTTGGGCGTTTTCGCCGGCACCACCACGCCGGTCCATACCGTCACGTCGTAACCCGGCACGCCCGCCTCGGCGATCGTCGGCAGTTCCGGGAAGTTGCTGGCGCGGGTCGTTCCCGTGACGGCCAGCGCGCGCACCTTGCCCGCCTTCGCGTGCGGTGTGATCGAGGTCAGGTTGTCGAAAATCATGCTGGTCTGGCCGGCGATCAGCTCGGTCAGCGCGACCGTCACCGCCTTGTAGGGGATGTGGCGCATCTGCACGCCGGTCATCTGCTTGAACAGCTCGCCCGACAGATGGATGGTGGTGCCGTTGCCCGAGGAGGCGAAGGTCAGCAGATCCGGGTTTTTCTTGCCGTACTCGATCAGTTCGCGCACCGACTTCACCGGCAGCGCATTGGTGACCGCGAGCAGGTTCTGCGAGCTGGTCATCCACGCGATGGGCTGGAGGTCGCGCCCGATCTGGAAGTCCCAATTGGGTATCAGCGCGCGGTTGATGGCCAGCAGCGGCGTGTTGCCGTAGCCGATGGTGTAGCCGTCGGGCGGCGCCGCGACGATCATTTCCATGCCGATGCGCCCGCTCGCGCCGGCGCGGTTGTCCACCACCACCTGCTGGCCCATCTGCTTCGTCAACTCGACCGCCAGCAGGCGCGCCAGCACGTCGGCGCCGCCGCCCGCGGCCGAGGGCACGATGTAGCGGATAGGTTTGTCGGGATACTGGGCGTGGGCGGAAACCGCGGCACACCACAGCAGGGTGGCGCTCAGTGTCGATGCCATACGCGGGCGAGGAAGCATGGGGAACGCTCCGGACAGGAATAGAGGGCCAACATACCTGATTTTTGGAACGCCCTGACAGCACACATCCCGAAACCGCCGCCCTTGCGGAACCCCATCGTGGTGTTACCATGGTGGCACCCTGATCTCGCGCCCGGTTTACAACACTTCCCCGTCATGGCCGCCACCACCACGCTGAAACTCCCGGAAAAGCTTAAGGCGCGGATCGCCCGCCTGTCGAAAGAGACCGGCCGCAGCGCGCACAGCCTGATGATCGAAGCGCTGGAGCGCGAAGTCGCGCGCGAAGAGCGCATGCGGACCTTCGTGCGGGAAGCGCTGGCCGCGGACGCCGCCATTGACGACGGCGCGCAGGTCTATCGCGCGGAGGACGTACACGGCTGGCTTGAGCGCCTGGCCGGCAACCGCAAAGCGGCCCGGCCGCAGCCGTGGCGCAAGTAGTTTATTCCGGGCACGCGCTCTCCGATCTGGAACGTGCTTTCGAATTTCTCGCCGCGCACGACCCCACCGCGGGCGCGGCCTCGGCAGTCGCCATCCGCGAGGCGGTCGAAACGCTGGCGCGTCACCCGCTGCTCGGCCGCCGCATCGAAAGCGATCTGCGCGAACTGGTGATTTCCTACGGGCGAACCGGTTACGTCGCCCTGTACCGTTTCATCCCCGCGCGGGAGGAAATCCGCATCCTCGCCATCCGGCACCAGCGCGAACTCGACTACTCCGGCTAGCCAGAGCCGGCTATTCCCCCGCCAGCCAGCGCACGCGCTGCCCACCCTCACCCTGCGGCGACAGCACCGGCCACAGCCATTCGACGATACGCTTGGCCGTCTTTTCGAAACCGAACGGCGGATTGGCGACGATCATCCCGGTGCCGCGCAGGCTGTCGCGCCAGTGCAGAGGCTTCACCGACAGCTCGATCTGCAGCAGTTTCGGGATGCGCGCGGCGGCGAGGCCGCGCTCGAAGGCCTGCATGGGCGCGGGCTCCATCATGGGATACCACAGCGCGTACACGCCAGTCGCGAAGCGCCGGTGCGCCGCGGCGAACGCGCGCCGCATGCGGTCGAACTCCTGCGCGCGGTCGAATGCCGAATCGATGAAGATCAGCCCGCGTCGCTCCTTCGGCGGCAGGAAGGCCTTCAGCCCTTCATAAGCGTCCATGCGCCGCACCTGCACCTGGCGGTCGCGCCCGAACAGGGTTTGCAGCGCTTCGTCGTCGGTCTTGTTCAGCTCCGTGAGCGCGAGGCGGTCCTCGGCCCGCAGCAACTGGCGGATGAGCAGCGGCGAACCCGGGTAGTAGCGCAGCTTGCCGTCGGGGTTCTCCGCCCGCACGGCGTCGAGATACGGCGCCACCTCGGGCGGCGCGTCCTTCCGCCCCCAGGCGAGCACGATGCCCTGCAGGTGTTCCTTGTTCTGCTGCGCCCAGCGGTGCGCAAAATCGTAACGTCCGCTGCCGGCGTGCGTGTCGAGGCAGAAGAAGGGCTTGTCCTTCTGCGCGAGCGCGCGCACGAGCTGCATGAGCAGCGCATGCTTGAAGACGTCCGCGAAATTGCCGGCGTGGAACTGGTGGCGGTAGGCGAGCATGCGGGTAAAGATCGTGCTTCCGGATTTAGCCCCGATGCGGGGCCCCGCATGTTAACAGCGCACGCACGACAGCCGCCGGACGCTAGGGAACCTCTGAAGAACCCCGTCACACCAGCCAGGAAGAGGAGGGGCCCCTTCCCCTGTAGCTGGTGCCCATTTCATTTATTTCACTGGATTCCCGACTTTCGCTGGAATGACGGAAGTAGAGTTTTTCAGAGCTTCCCGCCGATCTCGACGAGATTCAACCGGTTGCCGTCCGGCAACGTGGCGGCCATGCCGGATTCCAGTGTGTCCAGATTGCGCAACGCCGGACAGAGCCTGTCCACTTCCGGCTGCAGCGTCTCCAGTTTCCGCTGGATGCGCGCTTCCAGCGACGGCCGCATTTTTTCAGCCTTGCCCTTGATCGCGGCCGCGCCCGCAAGGTCTCCCCGCAGGGCGGCATCCAGTGCCTGCTGCGCGAGATCGCCGCCGACCAGCGGGATCACATCGGTCATCGCCTCCGCCAGGTACCGCTTCACGGCGGGGCCGCGCCAGTCCTTGCTCGAATTGCTCGCGGCAATGCGCGCCTTGAGCGTGCGCGCCCGGGCATCGAGCCGCGCGTTGAGCTGGGGGTTCGTCGCGGACTTCGGAGAGGTCGCGGCCGCTTCCTCGCGTATCGCTGCCACGCCCAAGTCCACCCCGCGCTGCGCCAGCGCCTTCAGTTGCGGCACCAGCGCCCGGGCGTTCGTTTCGAACGTGGTGATGCGGTTGCGGTCGCCCGGCCCCAACTCGACAAACGTGCCATTGGCCGCCAGCCGCCCAGTCTGCATTTCCAGGCGCTGCCCGGGCGCCGCGGCGCGCTCGAAAATGAGCGCGGTTGCGGTAACGGTCAGGTCGTACCGGCTGCGCGCAGTACACGCCGGGTCCTCTGCCCCTGCCGTACCGGCGGCCCCCATCGCGGTGAGTGCGATCAGCAGGCGCAGACCGTGCGCTGCAGCAGAGGGCATTCCTGGCGACTTGCGAGCAGTCATCGCATTACGACAACAACCCGCTTGCGGGGTTCGTGGCGAACAGGGCTTTCTGCTGTGGCCGCAGAGGGCCGGAGGCGCTACTCTCGGCCCCTGAATCCGGAGGCTGAATTCAATGAACCGAGCGCACCCGAGCACCGTTCTCTTTGGCCTTCTCCTGCTGCTGGGGGCCTGCTCACGCGGGCCCGAGGTGCCGGAATGGAAACTGCTCGCCACCGATCCGCCGGCTGAGGCGCAACTCGGCCGCCAGCAACCGCTCTACGTGCAGTTCGAAGTGCGCAGCCGCGCGGCGGTGAAGGTGGCGCTGATGCCGCGCTACCGCGGCGAGGATGCGATCGAGGGCCTCGCCACACAGGCCGACCTCACGCTGCCCGCGGCCGGTGGCCGCGCCGTGACCTCGTTCTACTTCTGGGGCCAGACGCCAACGCGGGTGGACGAACTGCAGTTCATCCTGACCGTGCCGGGCCAGCCGCCGCAGCGTTTTACGGCGCCCGTGAATCTGACCTGGCGCGCCGACCCCCAGCCCGCGCCGCCGCCTCCGACGTGGTGCTGACGTCGCTGCCCGGGCCGCCCGAAACCGAGGCTGTCGCCGATGGTCTGCTCGAAGGCCTGAAATCCGGCGGCGCATGGTTCGACCTCACCACCAACTCGCCCACCGTCGTGCGCAAACTGCACGCACGCCTCGCGCCCAAAGGCATCGCCGTGCTGGATGCCCCCGTCAGCGGCGGCCCGCACGGCGCGAAGTCGGGGAAGCTGGCGCTGTGGGTAGGCGGCGACAAGACCGCGTTCGACCGCTACCGCGAAGTGCTCGACGCCATCGGCGATCAGGTGCTCTACATCGGCGCGATCGGCGCCGGCTCGGTGGCCAAACTCGTGCACAACTGCGCCGGTTACGCGATCCAGACCGCGATGGCGGAAGTGTTCACCATGGGCGTGAAGGCGGGTGTCCCCGCGCTCGACCTGTGGGCCGCGGTGCGGCAGGGCGCGCTCGGCCGACAGCGCACCTTTGACCGGCTCTCGCGCCAGTTCCTGCAGGGCAGTTTCGACCCGCCGGATTTCGCGCTCAAGCTCGCCACCAAGGACGTGCGCCTCGCCACCGAACTCGGCCGCGAGCTGGGCGTGCCGATGCAGGTATCCGACATCGCGCTGGCGGAAATGAACGCCGCGATCGCGCGCGGCTGGGGCGAACGCGATTCGCGCATCGCCATGCTGCTGCAGGAAGAACGCGCCGGCGTGGAAATCAAGGTACCGAAGGAAGACATCGAGGCGGTGTTCAAGCGGGACGGCTGACGGACAAGGAAAGGAGTCGCTATGGACAAGGCAACGACGATCGCCGGACGCTGGACGTATCGCATCCTGTTGGCGGGAAGTCTGCTCGCGGCCGCGCCGGCTGGCCTCGCGCAGGGCCGAGCCGCCGATGCTTGCGGCGAAGTCGTCACGCTGCAGACGCACGACCGCAGCACCACGCGTTACGCACTCGGAGTACCCGAGAGCGGGGCCGCCGAAAAAATCGCGCTCGTGCTGCTGCCCGGCGGTTCGGGCTATGCCAACCTCGACGACAAAGGCTGCGCGCGGGCGCTGCGCGGCAACTCCCTGATCCGCTCCGTCCCGCTTTTCAACGCGGCGGGTTTCGTCACGGCGCTGGTTGATGCACCTTCCAACCATCAGAGCGCGGACGGGCTCGGCGGATTTCGGACGGCGACGGCGCACGCCGAGGACCTCGGCCGGGTCATCATCGACCTGCGCGCCCGCACGCAGGCGCCGGTCTGGATCGTCGGCACCAGCCGCGGCGCGATCTCCGCCGTCAATGCGCCGTCGCGCCTGACCGGCCCGGCGGCGCCCGATGGCGTGGTCGTCACCTCCGCCCTGATGGCCGGCCAGCCCGGCGCCCGCATCCCGTGGGTATCCCAGTCCGTGTTCGATCTTCCGCTGGAGGCGATCCGCATGCCCGTGCTCGTCGTCGGCCACGCGGCCGACACCTGCGTCCGCTCGCCGCCGAGTCTCATGGAGAAAATCACCGCGCGCACCAACGGCGCGCGCGAACAGGTCGCCACCGTAACCGGCGGCCCCGGCAGCACCACGGCCGGCTCAACGGTGGACGCCTGCGAAGGACGCTCGCCGCATGGTTACTTCGAGCAGGATGCCGAAGTGGCCGCGGGCATCGCGCGGTTTGTTCGGGGCGGGGCTTACTGATGCATCGCCTTATGCGCAGAAGCCCCGGGGCTGACACGAACGGCACTTACTCAAGAACTTTTTCGCAGATTCCCTCCCTAACCCTCCCCCGCAAGCTACGGAAGGAACCTTAAGTCAGTGCCATTCGGGACACAGCCGGTCAACCGGCTTTTCGCGAAGCTGTTTTCTT
>CAZXNF010000236.1:0-812 GCA_964641785.1 uncultured Streptomycetaceae bacterium
TCGATCGCCTGGAAGCGCGTGTGCCGGCGACCGGCTACACCTTCTGAGATCATTTTATGAAAGTAATGATCCTGGCTGCGGGAAGAGGCGAGCGGGCCTACGATCCGCACGCTAACCCATGAAAGTAATGATCTTGGCTGCGGGAAGGGGCGAGCGGGCCTACGATCCGCACGCTAACCCATGAAAGTAATGATCTTGGCTGCGGGAAGGGGCGAGCGGATGCGCCCGCTGACGGACCGCGTGCCGAAGGCGCTGGTCGAAGTCGCCGGCAAGCCGTTGATCGTATGGCAGATCGAGCGGTTGGCCGCCGCCGGCTTGCGCGAGTTCGTCATCAATCACGCGCATCTCGGCGCGCAGATCGAAGCCGCGCTCGGCGACGGCTCGGCGTTCGGCGCGCGCATCGTTTATTCCGTGGAACGCGAGGCGCTGGAGACGGCCGGCGGCATTGCCAACGCACTACCGTTGCTGGGCGGTGCGCCCTTCGCCGTCGTCAATGCCGACGTGTGGTGCGACTTCGACGGCGCTCGCCTCGTCGCTGCGGCCCGCGCACTCGATGGCCGCGCGCGTATCGCGCATCTGGTGCTGGTGCCCAATCCCGCGCACCATCCGCGGGGCGATTTCGGCCTGCAGGCGGAACGCGTCACGCGGACGCCGCCCCTGTTGACCTTCAGCGGCATCGGCGCCTATCACCCGGGCCTGTTCGCGGACCTCGTGCGCGGCGCCAAAGCGCCCCTGGCACCCTTGTTGTACGCCGCCATCGCGCGCGGGGCCGTCAGCGGCGAACGCCACGCTGGCGTGTGGCTGGACGTCGG
>CAZXNF010000236.1:822-6074 GCA_964641785.1 uncultured Streptomycetaceae bacterium
GACGTCGGCACGCCGGACCGCCTGCATGAGGCCGCGCGGCTCGCCGGGGGCGGGCAGGCCCCATCGCTATAATCGGCAGCGTCATGTCCGCATTCCCTGCCGCGCTGTACGCCGACCGCCGCCGCCGCCTCGCGCAGGCCATCGGCGAAGGCGTGGCCGTCATCCCGACGGCGCCGGAGCGCGTACGCAACCGCGACGCGCATTATCCGTACCGCTTCGACAGCTACTTCTATTACCTCACCGGCTTCACGGAGCCGGAAGCAGTGCTGTTCGTGACGGGCGGCGCCGCGGCCAAAAGCGTGCTCTTCTGCCGGCCGCGCGACGCCGAGCGCGAGATCTGGGACGGCCACCGCTACGGTCCCGACGGTGCGCGCGAAGTTTTCGGCATCGACGAGGCCCATACGATCGATACGCTCGACGCCCAGGCGCCGACGCTGCTGGCCGATCGTCCCGCGCTGCACGTGCATCTCGGCGAAGATCCGGGCTGGGATCGCCGCCTCGTCGGCTGGTTGAACGCGCTACGCGCGCAGGGCCGCACGGGGGTCACTGCACCGCCGGAAATCCGCGACGTGCGCGCGCTGCTCGACGACATGCGGCTGGTGAAGGACGCGCACGAGCTGAAGACGATGCGGCGCGCCGCCGCGATCACCGCGGACGCCCACCGGCGCGCCATGCGCGCCACCCGGCCCGGCGTGCACGAGTACGAGGTGGAAGCCGAACTGCTGTATGAATTCCGCCGCCGCGGCGCGCAGGCCCCGGCCTATACGCCGATCGTGGCCGGCGGCGCCAACGCCTGCGTGCTGCATTACGTCGAGAACGACGCGCCCCTGAAAGACGGTGAACTGCTGCTGATCGACGCCGGCTGCGAAGTGGATGGTTACGCCGCCGACGTCACGCGCAGCTTCCCGGTCAACGGCCGCTACTCCGGCCCGCAGCGCGAGCTGTACGAGTTGGTGCTCGCGGCGCAGGCGGCGGCGATCGCTGAGGTGAAGCCCGGCGCCGCGTGGGAAGCACCGCACGACGCCGCCGTCAAAACGCTGGCGCAGGGATTCATCGACACCGGCCTGTGCCAGGGCAGCGTGGACGCCGTGATCGAGTCCGGCGATTACAAGCGCTTCTACATGCACCGCACCGGACACTGGCTCGGGCTCGATGTGCACGACGCGGGCGACTACAAGCGCGACAAGGCGTGGCGGCCGCTCGTGCCCGGCATGGTGCTGACGGTCGAGCCGGGTTGCTACGTGCGGCCAGGCGAGGGCGTGCCCGAGCGCTACTGGAACATCGGCATCCGTATCGAGGACGACGTTGCGGTGACGACGGCGGGCTGCGAAGTCCTGACCGCGGACACGCCCAAGGCGGTGGCGGAGATCGAAGCGCTTATGCGCGAGTCGCGATGACTACGCCGGTGTCCTGCGCGGTCGTCGTGGCTGGCGGTGGTCCCGTCGGCGCGGCGGCGGCGCTCGCGCTGCACAGCGTGGGTCTTGACGTGCACTGGCTGGCGCCCGCCGAGGCGGCACCCGCGGCGGACCGGCCGCTCGCACTCTCCCGCGCCAGCGTGCTCCTGCTGGAACGGCTTGAAGCATCGGCGGCCGTTGGCGGCGCCACCGCCATCGACAGCGTGACCGTCTCGCAACGCGGCGGCTTCGGCCGCGTGGTGATGACGGCGGCCGAAGCCGGCGTGCCGGCATTGGGCTGCGTGGCCGCCTATCGCGACGTGCAGGCGGCGCTCGCCGCCGCCGTGCGCCGCCGTGCCTTGGTCTGTCATCCCGCCGCGGTCAGCGCCTTCGACATGCCGGCGCCGGACAGTGACCGCATCACGGTGACCTGCGACGATGGTCATGTCGTCCACGCGCAACTGCTGGTCTGCGCCGATGGCCGTGCCGCCCGCCCGATCGTCGGCGGCTCCGCGCTCGAACACGATTACGGGGCGACGGCGCTGACGGCAAATCTCATGGTGGCGCAGCCGCATCGCGGACGCGCCTTCGAACGCTTCACCGCGGACGGGCCGATCGCGCTGCTGCCACGCGGGGAGGGTTACGCGCTGGTGTGGACCTTGCCACCGGCGGCAGCGGAACGACTGCTCGCCTGCCCGGAGGCAGCGTTTCTCACCGCGTTGCAGTCGGCGTTTGGGACGGCGGCTGGCGCCTTCACCGGCGTAAGCGCGCGCGGCCTGCACCCGTTGATGCTGCGCGCCGCCCGCAAGGTAACGGCGCCGCGCGTGGTGGCGATCGGCAACGCCGCGCAGACCCTGCATCCAGTGGCCGGCCAGGGCCTGAACCTTGGCCTGCGCGATGCGTGGGAATTCGCACAGTTGGCCGCCGGGCACGCGCACGATCCTGGTGCGGCGCCCGTGCTGCGGGCGTATGCCTCGCGCCGACGCGTCGATCGCTGGGCCACGATCGCAGTGACCGACAGCCTGGCTCGGGTATTCGCACCGGAGGCGGGCTGGGCACGGGTCCTGCGTGGAGCGGGTTTCGCCGCGCTGGGCGGGTTGCCGCCGGCCCGCCGTTACCTCGCGCGCCGAACATCATGCGGCGCGCGGGCCTGACAGTACCCAAAACGCAACAGGCGGGCCCGCGTTTCTTTTCTTGCCCGTTCGGCGCGATTACAATGCGCGTCCTTCCCCTGTTTCAAACAACACCACTTCCCGTTCAGTGATGCGTATCGGTCCCTACGCGCTGAAGAACCGTCTGATCGTCGCCCCCATGGCGGGCGTCACCGATCGGCCGTTTCGCCAGCTTTGCAAACGCATGGGCGCCGGCATGGCCGTGTCCGAGATGGTCGCGTCCAATTCTCTGCTGTGGGGTTCCGAGAAAACGCTCCGTCGCGGCAATCACGACGGCGAGGTCGAGCCCAAGGTCGTGCAGATCGCCGGCGCCGATCCCGCGATGATGGCGGAAGCCGCGCAGTTCAACGTCGACAAGGGCGCGCACATCATCGACATCAACATGGGCTGCCCGGCCAAGAAAGTCTGCAACGTCATGGCCGGCTCGGCCCTGATGAAGGACGAGCCGCTGGTCGCCCGCATTCTCGAAGCCGTGGTCGGCGCGGTCAACGTGCCGGTCACGCTCAAGTTCCGCACCGGTTGGGACAAGCTTAACCGCAACGCACTGACGATCGCGCGCATCGCCGAAGCATCGGGCGTGCAGTCCATCGCCATCCACGGCCGCACGCGCGCCTGCGCCTACACGGGTGACGCCGAATACGACACCATCCGCGCCGTCAAACAAAGCGTGCGCATCCCGGTGGTCGCCAACGGCGACATCACCACGCCGGAGAAGGCGAAGTTCGTGCTGGAGTACACCGGCGCCGATGCGGTGATGATCGGTCGTGCCGCGCAGGGCCGGCCGTGGATTTTTCGCGAGATCCAGCATTTCCTCGAGACCGGCACGCACCTGCCGCCGCCCGAGGTTGCTGAAATCCACGCCGTGCTGCGCGCGCACCTGGCGGACCTGTATGCGTTTTATGGGGAGCTGACGGGCGTGCGCATCGCGCGCAAGCACATCAGCTGGTACACGAAGGGGCTGGCCGGATCCTGCGCGTTCCGGCACCGCATGAACCAGTTGGGGACGACCGGCGAACAGTTGGTCGCGATCGACGCCTTTTTCGCCGCCCAGGCGGCGCGCGACGATCGGCTGGTGTACAGCGAAGAAGTGGAGGAGCTTGCCGCATGACCAACGACAACGATATGTCGCGCTCGGTACGCCGCGCGATCGAGGGCTATTTCCGCGATCTTGATGGCGAAAAGCCGAGCCGCGTTTACCGCATGGTGATCGACTGCGTGGAGAAACCGCTGCTGGAAACAGTGCTGCATCGCGTGCGCGGCAACCAGACCCACGCCGCCGCCATGCTGGGCATCAACCGCAACACCCTGCGCAAGAAAATGAAGGAGCATGGGATCAAGGGATAGGACGGAGAAACGAGGACTAAGGACTGAGAGGCCAGGACTGAGGACTCAGGACTAAGATCCGATCGAGTTCCCCAGTCCTCAGTCCTCAGTCCTCAGTCCTCAGTCCTCAGTCCTCAGTCCTCAGTCCTCACACCTGCCGAATGGCTTACGCGCTGCTCAGCGTTTCCTACAAGACCGGCGTCGTCGCCTTCGCCCAGGGCCTGGCCTCGCTCGGTTTCACCCTGCTCTCCACCGGCGGCACGGCGCGGCTCCTGCGCGACGCCGGTCTCGCCGTGACCGAAGTCGCCGACCATACCGGCTTTCCCGAGATGCTCGACGGGCGGGTCAAGACCCTGCACCCGAAGATCCACGGCGGCCTGCTCGCGCGGCGTGAGGCGCGCGAACACATGCAGGCAATCGCCGATGCCGGGATCCCACCCATCGACCTGCTGGTGGTGAACCTGTATCCCTTCGAGGCGACCGTCGCCCGGGCCGGTTGCACGCTGGAAGAAGCGATCGAAAACATCGACATCGGCGGCCCCGCCATGGTCCGCTCGGCGGCGAAAAACTGGCGCGGCGTCGGCGTGGTGACGGACGCCGACCAGTACGCCGGCGTGTTGGAAGAGTGGAAGAAAAGCGGCGGCCTCACCGACGCCACGCGCTTCGCGCTCGCGGTGGCAGCCTTCAACCGTATCGCCAACTACGACGCGGCGATCAGTGATTACCTGTCGGCGCTGAAAGCCGACGGCACGCGCGCCGAGTTTCCCGCGCAATCCAACGGCCGCTTCGTCAAGCTGCAGGACCTGCGCTACGGCGAGAACCCGCACCAGAAGGCGGCGCTCTACCGCGACCTGCATCCCGCCCCCGGCTCGCTCGTCACCGCGAAGCAGTTGCAGGGCAAGGCGCTCTCCTACAACAACCTGGCCGACGCGGACGCCGCCTGGGAATGCGTGAAGAGCTTCGACACGTCCGCCTGCGTCATCGTCAAGCACGCCAATCCTTGCGGCGTCGCCGTGGGCATCGACTGCGCGCAGGCCTACGCCAAGGCGCTGGCGACCGACCCGACCTCGGCGTTCGGCGGCATCATTGCTTTCAACCGTCCGCTGGACGCGGTGGCGGCGCAGGCCGTGAGCCAGCAGTTCGTCGAAGTGCTGATCGCGCCGGCGTATACCCCCGAGGCCCTGGCCGTATTCGCCGCCAAGGCCAACGTGCGGGTGCTGGAAATCCCGCTCGACGGTGTGCAGCGCCACGGCAAGACCGCCTGGGACCAGGGCCGCAACGCGCACGACGTGAAGCGCATCGGTTCCGGGCTGCTGATCCAGTCCGCCGACAACCAGGATGTCACGGCTGCCGAGTTCAAGGT
>CAZXNF010000237.1:0-6057 GCA_964641785.1 uncultured Streptomycetaceae bacterium
CCGTAAAAACGGCTGATAAAGCGCACCCGGCTCAGGACCTCCTTGGCCGGGTAGCTGGCGAAATAGAAGATGCCGTCTTTTTGCCGAATCCGAGTGGCGAGCATTGCAGTTCTCCGCAGCCGGTCGTGGATTTTTGTGCGGTCTATCCGACCGTTTCGGGGCTGAGCCGGCCCAGCCACCTCCTAGTAAGCCCAGAGAATACAGCGGCTTACCACCCCCCGTCCACAAAAAGGCCCTATTCCAGCGGCATTTTCTCCAGCAGAAAGCCGAAGTCGGCGGCGGCATCAAGGTCGCGCGGTGGTTCGCCGTAGCGGAACACGCGGCAGGATGGCCCCACCGCCAGCCGGATTCCGGAGGCGTCGACAGCAAGGCCCGTACCCTCCGGCAACCCCACCACGGTGGCACTGGGATCGACCGCCAGCAACTCCGCAATGCGCTGGTCGCGGGTCTCGCCCTGCCAGCCCGGCGGCACGGCATTGGTGTAGTGGGGATTGATCTGGAAGGGCACCAGGCCTAGCGCCTCGAAGCCGCCCGGATCGCAGACCGGCATGTCGTTGGTCGTGCGGATGGTCGGGCCGGCGAGGTTGGCCCCGGCGCTCCAGCCGATGTAGGGCGCGCCCGCCGCCACCCTCGCGCGAACAGCCTCCAGCAGGCCCAGGCGCCGCAGTTCCCGCAGCAGGACGAAGGTGTTACCCCCGCCCACCACCACTGCGTCAGCCTGCCCCACGGCCGCCACAGGATCGAGCGCGGCAGGGGCCGAGGCAATGCTACAGCCCAAAGGTTTGAGCGCGGTCGCCACCCGTTCCAGGTATTCCGCGTGGCTCAGGGTGACTGCGGCGTACGGGAGGAACAGCACCTGCCGGGCCGCGCCCAGCGTGGCCCGGATCGCATCCAGGGCGTGTTCGAGATACGCCCGCCCAGGCTGGCGGGAGTTGCTGAGCAGGAGGAGGCGAGCCCGCTCAGCGTTTTGCAGCACCGCCTCCCAGCCATTCCGACAGTTCCCGCATCTCCTCTTGGGCGAGGATCACGCTTTCCAGCGGCAACGCGGTCCAACGCCGTTGCTGCTCGCGCGCGGCGCCCTCCCAAGTCGTCAGGCTCCAGTCGATCGTCTCGTCAACGTGTTTAAGGTCGGTGGTCATGGGTCCGTCCGCCTGCGCAGATACTCGATCTCGATTCTATCGTGCGGCCGGATGCGGCCCTGCCGGCAACGGGATCAGACCCGCACGACGTCCAGCGGACTAAAGCGGCCGTTCAACGCCGCCTGCGAGGGCACGCGCCACCAGCGCTCCAGCACCGTCGCGTAGAGCTCGCGGAAGTCCACCGCGAAGGCCAGGTTGCCGTTGCCGTCGAGGCGGTCGATCGCCGGCGGCGCACCGTAGAGCCCGCCCTTCACGCGGCCACCGGTCACGAAGTGCGCGCTGGCGGTGCCGTGGTCGGTGCCGCCGCTCTGGTTCTCGCGCGGACGGCGTCCGAACTCGGCATAGCTCATGACCAGCGTGGCGTTCCAGCGGTCGAGTTCGACCAACGCGCCCTTCAACGCCGCCAGGCCCTCGGCGAGCTCTTTCAGCAGGCGCTGCTGAGTGGCGGGCTGGTTGGCGTGGGTGTCGAAGCCGTTGAGCGTCACGCGGATCGCGGCCACCGGCGCCCGGGAAGCCACCACCTGCATGGCGGCGCGCACTGCATTACCGAACGCGCCCTGCGGAAACTCGGTGCGGAACACATGACCGGCCGACAACCCGCTTGCGGCCTGCACGATGTCCTGCTCCACCTTGAGGATGTGGGCGAGCGACGCATTGCCTGATGCGCCGGCCGGGGCGGCCAGCCGCGCCTGCTTCAGGAACTGCTCGGGATTGGCCAGCGCGATGGCACGCGTGCCGGTGCCGGCGAGCGGCCCCATCTCGTTGCCGCCGACGATCACGCCGTCCGCCGCAAAGTTCTTCGGCACGGGCGCCCCCGCGAACGCCCGGGCGAGCCAGCCGTCGGCCAGGTACTCGTTGCTCTTCGACGCGGTGTCCCAGATCTCGATCGAGCGGAAGTGCGAGAGGTTGGCCTGCGGGTAGCCCACGCCCTGCACCACCGCCAGCTCGCGCGCCTGCCACAGCGGCAGCAGCGGGGCGAGCGACGGATGCAGGCCGCTGCGGGCGTCCAGCTGCAACACCTGGTCGCGCGCGACCGCGATGCGCGGACGCAGGCTGTAGTAGCCCGCATCGGCGTACGGCACCACGGTATTGAGCCCGTCGTTGCCGCCCTTGAGTTCCACCAGCACCAGCAGATTGTCGTAGCCACTGGCCGTCTGCGCGGAAGCCACGCCGGGCATCACTACCGCCACGCCAGCGGCGCCGCAGGTGGTCATGAAATCGCGTCGGTTCATGCCTGACTCCGGGATTAGAGATTGGGGATTGGGGATTGGAGATCGAAAAACACGGGAGCGCCGGGGATACGGGTGGGTTTCGAATCCCTAATCCCTAATCCCGAATCCCGCCGTTTGCAGTTCATTTCAGTTGATAGACGGGATCGAGCACCAGCGCGCGCAACAGCTCCACGCCCTGCGTGCCGGAGGGCGGCGGGCTGGCGGGCGCCTGCGCCAGCACGACCTGCGGCACGCGACCCGGCTCGGTCTGGTAGGACGCGAGCCAGCGGTCGCTGTCGAAACGGATATCGGCCAGGGCCTGCTGGTAGCGCATGCGCATGACGGCGTTCGCGGCGGCGGCGCCCTGCACCGGTTTGCCGTCCGCGTTGCCTGCGGCGGCCACCATCATCGCGGGCTGCGGCATCTCCTGCGCCCGGAACAGCCGTTCCAGGAACTGTTTGCGGGCGAGCAGCGAAGTGGAATTGATCCATGCGTCGCCGCCCGGCCAGCCCTTCACGTTGGGCGGCCCGAACAGGTCCTGACCGAGTTGGCGCGTGGCGAGCGCGAAGGGCACCGCGTCGCCGGTCTCGAAGCGGAACTGGCGCAAGGTGCCGACCACCAGCTCGACCGGCGATTTGACGAGCGCCGCGCGGTGGCCCGGGGCGTAGAACGCATCCGACACCAGCAGGCCGCGCAGGGCGACCTTGATGTTGTAGCGGTTGTCGCGGAACTGGCGGGCGATGCGGCTGACTTCTTTCGGGTCCGGCACGGGCGAGACGAACTCCCGCCACAGCTTGGCGACGATGAACTCCGACGTCTCCGGGCGCGCCAGGATCAGGTCCAGCACCGCGTCGCCGTCGAAATTGCCGCTGTTGCCGAACACCGTCTTCACACCATCGTCGTGCGCGAGCGGCCGGTATAGGTAGGCGCCGGTGTCGATGTCCACGCTCCAGCCGGTAAAGGCGCGCGCGGCCTCCTTGATGTCCTGCTCGGTGTAGCGCCCCTCGCCCAGCGTGAACAGCTCCATCACCTCGCGCGCGAAGTTCTCGTTGGGCTGCCCCCGGCGGCTGTTCGCGCCGTCGAGGTAGATCAGCATCGCGGGATCCTTGGCCACCGCGTGCAGCAGGTCCGCGTAGCTGCCCAGCGCGTTCTGGCGCAGCAATTGGTTCTGGCGGTACATGAGCACCGCCGAGCGCACCTTCTGCTGGCTGGACACGAAATGGTTGTGCCAGAACAGCACCATTTTCTCGGTCAACGGCGACGGCGTGACCAGCATTTCGGTCAGCCACCAGCCGCGCAGTTCGAGGCCATGCTGCAGCTGCCCACCCTGGAAGGCCTGGCGCTCGGCTTCATTCGCGTTGCGCAGCCGGCGCGGCGACTGGTAGTCGTTCACCCAATCCGGAGCCCGCGTCAGCATCGGCTGCGACGTCCAGCCGATCAGCCGGTCGGCGGCCTGCTCGCGGGTCAGCTTCGCGAACAGCTCGATGTCGGCCGCGTTCGCCGCAAAGCTGGTGCGGTTGAGCAGGTGCCGGGCGCCGTCGAAGCCGATGGGCGCACCGCTCGCCGCCTGCACTGGCGCCAAGGGCGCCAGTGCAGCAACGAGTGCGACGACAGCGAGCAGAGCGCGCATGGCTATTCCCTGGGGCCGCCGCTGCGCCGGCGCAGCGGCTGCGCCAGCCGCAGCGGGCGGTGACGGCGGTTCGGCGGATCATCCGACCCCAACCGCACCGGTGATGGCGGCGCGCTCCACATCGCGGCCAGCGCCGCGGCCAGACGTCCTGAGAGATCGCGCAGGCGGGCCATGGCGCTCACCCCTGCCTGGCGGCCGGCGCGGCCGGACCGCGCTTGCCGTCGCCGTGGCGCTTCTGCATGGCCGCTTCGAGTTCGTCGCGGGTGACCACGCCGTCCTTGTTGGCATCCAGCGTGTCGAAACGCTTTGCCAGCCGCGGCATGCCCTGCTCCGCTTCGGCCCGCGACAACGCGCCGTCGCCGTTGGCGTCCGCCTTCTTGTAGTGCTCCTCAAATTTCGCCTTCATCTCGGCCTTGCACTTTTCCGGATCGGCCTTGCATTGCTCGCGCCGGGCGTCGATTTCTTTCTTCATCGCCTCGCATTTCTGCGGGTCGGCGGCGCAGCGCTCCTTCATCTGCGCGCGCAGTTGTTCGCGGTCGGCGGGGGCGCCGGATCGGGCCGCGCCCTCGGGTTTGACGGTTGCGCCGGGCAGTCCCTGCGCGGCCGCGCCGCCGGCGAAAGCCAGCACACTGGTAACGAATACTGCGGAAAGAATACGGTTCATGTCGTTCATGGTCTGGCTCCTGTTCGTTTGCGGGCAGGCGCTCCGTGTTTGTAGCGATCGCACTCGTGCTCAGCGATCGCGCCTGCGCTTGTAGATTTCCTCGTTCGCCTGGTCGAGCTCGCGGCGCATTTCGCGCCGTTCGTCCTGCGTCATGCGGCGGTCGCCGGGATCGCGCTGGTAATGGCCGCGATCGGGCGGACGAGCCTCACGGCCCGGCCGGTCCATTTTCTGGCCGAACCCGCCCGGACGGCCCGGGGGCTGCGCCCAGGCCGTCGCGATCGTCGATCCCAGCACCAGCATGACCAGCAGTCGTTTCAAGCCTGTCCTTTCAGTCCCTGTCCATTAATAGCGGTAGGGGTTCCGCTCCTGCGCATCGTGCGTTTCATTATAGATATTGCGGCTCGCGGCGTTGAGATCCTGCTGCAGGTCCGCCCGCTCGTTGCGCGACAGCTGGCCGTCGGACCGATACGCCCGTTCTTCCTGGCGGATGTCGCGCTGCTCGGAAAACAGTCCGCGGGCTTCACCGCGCGTGAGCTCGCCGGAACGGATGCCCTGCTGGATTCGGTTGCCCTGGTCGAACTGGCGGTGGTCGACGCTGGCCTGCGGGCGCTGGTTGTAACCAACGCCGCCATACCCGTAGCCATCAGACCGGTAACCGCGGTCGCCGTCGTAGCCACCGGAGCGGTCGCCATCGTGGCGCTCGCGCCGGATGTCGCGGCTGGCCTGGTTCTGGTCGCGGTGCAGGTCGGCGCGTTCCCAGTTCGACAGGTGGCCGTCGGCCTTGTAGCGGGATTCCTCGCGCGCGATGTGTCCTTGCTCACGCTCAAGGTGGCGCGTCTCGCCGCGCGTCAGGTCGCCCTGGCGCACGCCCTGCCCGATGCGGCTTTGCTGGTTCGCCTGCCGCTGGTTGACGCCGGGATCGTGCCGGCCGGCCGCCTGCGCGCTGACGCTCGCCGCCAGCAGCGACAACGCCACAATGCCCATCGCCCCGCTCAACACCCTGTCCGCCTTGATCATGATGTGTTCTCCAGTAAGACCCGTTGCGTCTGTTTTGATTCCAGCCGCGGCGCCTGTTGCGTAGCTGGCGTCGCCCCGGTACTGAACCTTCCAACGGCTCCTTGGTGCAGCCGATGACGCATGCTGCGCCGGGCTTGTAAGCGAACTGTGAACGGCAGGCGCGTTTGTGTAACAAGGTGTTACAGGGGCTGCCGCATCTGGCCGCGCGCAGGGCAAGCCGCTACGATAGGCGCATGACCGAAGCGAAACCCGCCGACAAGGCCACCGATGTCCGCACCCGCATCCTCGTCGTGGACGACGACCTGCGGCTGCGCGAACTGCTCAAGCGCTACCTTGGGGAGCAGGGGTACGCCGTGCGCGTGGTCGGCGACAGCACCGAAATGGGCCGCGCGCTCG
>CAZXNF010000238.1:0-6041 GCA_964641785.1 uncultured Streptomycetaceae bacterium
GTCGGTACGCGTTCCAGCCAGCCCAGCGGCGTGATCATCGACAGCAGCAGGTGCAACTCGGCGTGTTCCGGCACCTGCGACTGGATGAAGAGCGTCGCCTGCGCAGGATTGACGCCGGCGGCGAGCCAGTCGATCACCATGTCCCACACGTTCTGTCCGAGCACCTCCGGGGTGTCGTAATGCGTGGTCAGTGCGTGCCAGTCGGCGACGAAGAACAGGCACTCGTATTCCTGCTGGAGGGCCAGCCAGTTCTTGAGCACACCGTGGTGATGGCCAAGGTGCAGGGCGCCGGTCGGGCGCATGCCGGAGAGTACGCGGTCAAGGAACATGGGGGAACATGGGGGTCAGTGCAGAGGGATTGTACGGGGAAGAGGCGTCAGCATACCGGAGCCGTGCGCCAACGATCCTTACGTGGCATCGGTGAGGCCGAAAATGGAGGTGTCGCCCTTGCCGCGGCGCGTGATCACGGGCCACTCGCCGGTGAGGTCGATGACGGTGGTCGGCACGATGCCGCACACACCGCCATCGATGATGAGGTCGACCTTGTTCGCCAGCCGCCAGCGGATTTCATTCGGTTCCGACAGCGGCGCCACGCTGTCCGGCAGTACCAGGGTCGAGGTCAGCAGCGGTTCGCCCAGCGCCGCGAGCAGCGCCGCCGTCACCGGGTGATCCGGAATGCGCACGCCGATCGTCTTGCGCTTCGGGTGCTGCAGGCGCCGCGGCGTTTCGCGGGTGGCCTGCAGGATGAAGGCGTAAGTGCCCGGCGTGGCCGCCTTCAGCACCCGGAACTGGCGGTCGTTGACCCGCGCGTAGGTCGCCACTTCCGCCAGGTCGCGGCACAGCAGCGTGAGGTGATGACGCTCGTCCATGCCACGGACGGTGCGGATCCGCTCCACGGCGGTCTTGTCGCCGATGTGGCAGCCCAGCGCGTAGCAGGAGTCCGTCGGATACACGACGACCCCGCCCTTGCGGATGATGTCGACGGCCTGGCGGATGAGGCGCTGCTGCGGATCGCGCGGATGGACCGCGAAGTACTGCGTCATGCAGGTGCCCAGTCCTGCCACACGGGCGTGCAGCCGGCGGGCAGCGCCGGCAGACGGCCCGCGTCGAAGCGGCTTTCGCCGTCAGCATGAAAATCCGAACCGCAGGATGCGCGCAGTCCAAACCGCCGCGTACGCGCGGCGAAGACATGCGCCTCGGCGTCGCTGTGGCTGCCCGAGACCACCTCGAGTGCCGCGCCGCCGCCCTCGCGAAATTCGGCAATCAGCGCATCGAGTTCGCTGTCGCGCAGCGGGTAGCGTCCGGGATGGGCGATGACCGCGTCGCCACCGCTGGCCCGGATCCAGTCGAGTGCATCCCCCAGCGCGGCCCACTGCTGCGGAACGTAACCGGGCTGGCCCTGCCCCAGGTAACGCCGGAAGGCCGCCGACAGGTCCTTGACCGTGCCCCGCTCCACCAGCCAGCGCGCGAAATGCGTGCGCGACACCAGTGCCGGGTTCGTGGCATGGCGGCGGGCACCAGCGAGCGCGCCGTCGAATCCCAGGGCTTCCAGCGCGGCGGCGATCTGTTCGGCACGGACATCGCGTCCGGCCCTGACCCCCGCCAGGCCGTCCGCCAACCCCGGATGGGCGGGATCGATACCGAGTCCGAGGACATGAATGGTGTGGTCCCGCCAGGTCACCGAGATCTCCACCCCGTCGATCAAGCGGATGCCGAGCGCGGCGGCGGCGGCGCGGGCCTCGGCCAGACCGGAAACATCATCGTGGTCCGTCAGGGCGAGCACCCGGATACCGTTGGCGGCGGCCCGCTGTACCATCGCGGTGGGCGCCAGCGCGCCATCCGAGTGATGGGTGTGCGTGTGTAGGTCGTAGGCCGCAGGCTTCTCGATCGCGGCGTATAACGAAGCACTGTGGATGGCGGGCATCGGGGCGGAAGAGTCGCTAAAAGCTTGAAATTGTAGCAAAACCTGCCTTTTACCTCCGGCGCGCCAAGCCCCTGTAATGCCGCGCCCCCAGCGCCGACCAAACCCCATGTCCCTCCTGACCCTAGCCCGCCTCGCCGCCATTACCGGCGCGTGCGCCGCCGCCCTGCCGGTTGCGGGCGCCGAATGCCGCGCGCGCAGCGGCGCCGAGCGGGTCCCCGTGCTCGAGTTGTACACCTCCGAGGGCTGCGACAGTTGTCCGCCCGCGGACCGCTGGCTCTCGGGAATCTCCGCCGCAAAGCTCGCGCCCGGCAGAGTCGTGCCGCTCGCCTTTCATGTCGACTACTGGGACCAGCTTGGCTGGCCGGACCGCTACGCGCAGGCCCGCTTCAGCGAGCGCCAGCGCGAGCTGGCCCGCCTGAAGAAAGCGGGCTTCGTGTTCACCCCGCAGATCCTGCTCGACGGCCAGGATTACCGGCGCGGCTGGGTCCGCGACGACGTGGGCGCGGCCCTGACGTCCATCCACCGGTCAAGCCCGGGCGCCGAACTGGAGTTGCGCCTCGACGCAGGCCCCGATGCGATAGCCGTAAACGCCACTGCGAAGCTGACTGCGACGCCGAACGCGAAAACCGCGCAGGCTTTCCTCGCCCTGACGGAAAGCCGGCTGGCCACCGACGTCCGCGCCGGCGAGAACCGCGGCAAGCGGCTGGAGCATGACTTCGTGGTGCGCGAACTGGTGGGACCGGTCCCGTTTGGCGCGGAACCGGCGCTCGCGCTCGCGTATCAATTCCGGCTGGGCGCCAACTGGAAACGCGACCAGCTCGCCGTGGCGGTCTTCGTGCAGGATCGCGCGACCGGCGCCACGCTGCAGGCGCTGGCGGCGGCAACCGCCGGCTGTCGCTGACACGCAACCGCGACGACGGTTACTCCGCCAGGGACTGGTGGAGCCGGCTTTGCGCCGGCACGTGCTGGACCAGGAATTCCATCTGGTCGGCCAGGATGCGCCGGTTGGTGAGGATCAGGTACTCGGCCCGGTTCGGCACATACGGCAGGTACAGCAGCTCCATGCCGGCCAGCTCCGGCGTGCGGTCGCTCTTCTTCTCGTTGCAGTGGCGGCACGCCGTGACCACGTTCATCCAGGTGTCGCGGCCGCCCCGCGAGAACGGCACGATGTGGTCGCGCGTCAGCTTCGCTCCCGAGAAAACGTCGCCGCAGTAGGCGCAGAGCGAACGGTCACGGTGGAACAATTCGCGGTTGTTCAGCGGCGGCACCTGGCCGAAGGCCTTCAGCGCCATCGCCTTGCCCTTGATCGCGATGATGCTGGAAGCGGTGATGCGGGAACGTTCGCCGGACAGCCGGTTCAGGCCGCCCATGACGGTAAAGGCGTGCTCACCAGCCGTCCACGCCACCTGCTGCTTGGCGTAATAAAAACAGGCGTGCTGCCAGGAAATCCAGCGATGCGGCACGCCGTTGGCGTCGAGCGTCAGGATCAGGGGATGGCGTTCGCGCACGACGGGACGCGGGTCCCCGTCAGCGGCCACCATGCACGCCGCACCGGCAGGCGCGGACGGTCGGGCGGGTCGCTTAAGGCGGATCGAGCGGGGAGCTGACATAGTTGTTCAATAAATCAGTCGGTAATCGTGCAAGCCTCAGTATGCGCCGAGTTTTATAGTTGGATATTTTTGAATTTATTCGCGTTTTTTGCCTGCCCCGCCCCCGCCCGCCAGGCCGCCGGCGGCGTCCGGGCACTCGGCGCCCAACGAAATTGTTACGGCCAGAGTCTATACTGCCCCGGGTTGTCTCACGGGGTCATCGGGGTAATCGCAAACCACTGGAGGAGATGCGCCATGCCGCTCATCGCAATGACCCGGGAAATGGGCTCGCTCGGCAAAGATGTTGCCGCAGGCATCGCCGAACGCCTGGGCAAACCCGTGGTGCATCACGAGATCATCGACAGCCTCGCCAACAAGATGCGGCTGCGCAAAAGCCACGTGATCCGCTTCCTCGAAGGCAAGGCCAGCATCCTCGAGCGGCTGACGACCAACAAGACCAGCCTGCATATCTTCACCGCGGACGAAACCTTCGATCTCGCCGAGAAAGGCGATGTCTCCGTCATCCGCGGCTGGGGCGCAGCGCACCTGCTGCGCTGCGTGCCGCACGTCATCTGCGTGCGCGTGTGCGCCCCCTTCGACCTGCGGGTGAAACGCATGATGGCCCGACTGGAAACCGATGACCGCGCCTTCGTGGAGAATGAAATCCGCCTGTCGGAGGAATCCCATGCCGCCATCACCAAGCGCCATTTCGGCCTCAATTGGCAGGAAGCGGAACGCTACGATGTCGTCGTCAACACCGAGCGCCTGTCCGTCGACGAGTGCGTGGACGAGGTGATGGAGCTGTATGGGGATGCCCATTTCCAGGAAACCCCCGCCTCCCGGGCGCTGTTCGGCGACCTTGCGCTCCGCGCGCACGTGCGCGCGGCGCTGCGGGTCCATCCCGACACCAGCAAGATGGACATCGTGGTCGAGGTCCGGGAGCAGGTCGCCACGCTGGCCGGAATCGTCCCCCCGGATCTGGACCCCAACCGGGCGACTGATGTCGCGGGCACTGTCCAAGGCATCAAGGCGGTACACAATCAGATCAAGATCGCCGCGCCATCGCGCCTCAAGCTCGGCATATAACGGCACCGCCGGCGGTGGTGTCCGTCTGGAAATGCGGATATAATCGCGTTTTCAATCACTTATATTTGATTCATCCGCCAGCCCTCTGGGGCACGTTGTGCGTCGGCGTTGTGCCGATCAACGCGCACCAGCAAGGGGATCTGCGGATGCGCCCTGATGGCTGATTTCCCACGCTGTTCCCGGACTTCCCACCGCACTGATGATGCGTTCCGCAGCGCCCGCTGCGCACGACGCCACCCTTGATGAGTTTTGATTCGCTCGGCCTGATCCCCCCGCTGCTCAACGCTGTTCGCGAGCAGGGCTATACCGAACCCACCCCCATTCAGGAGCAGGCGATCCCGCTGGTGCTCCAGCGACGGGACCTCATGGGCTGCGCGCAGACCGGCACCGGCAAGACGGCGGGCTTCGCCCTCCCCATCCTGCAATTGCTGGCCCCGCTGCAGAATTCCAGCCCTTCGCCCGCCCGCCATCTGACCCGCAGCCTGATCCTCGCACCCACCCGCGAGCTGGCGGCACAGATCTACGAATCCTTCGTCGGCTACAGCCGGCACCTGCAGCTGCGTTCGACGGTGGTGTTCGGTGGCGTGGACATGAAGCCGCAGACCACCGCGCTGCGCGCCGGGGTCGAAATCCTGGTGGCGACGCCGGGCCGGCTCCTCGATCACGTGCAGAGCAAGACGGTCAACCTCTCGCAGGTGGAAATCCTCGTTCTCGACGAAGCGGACCGCATGCTCGACATGGGCTTCATGCCCGACATCAAGCGCATCCTGTCGCTGATCCCGACCCAACGCCAGACCCTGCTGTTCTCCGCCACCTTCTCGGACGAGATCCGCCGGCTGTCCAAGGAAATCCTGCGCGACCCGCTCAGCATCGAGGTCGCACGGCGCTACGCCCCGGCCGACATCATCACGCACTCGGTCTACGAAGTCCCGACCGAGCGCAAGCGCCGGGTGCTGGAGCAACTGGTGCGCACGCGCGACATGCGGCAGGTGCTGGTCTTCACGCGCACCAAGCGCGAAGCGAACCGGCTGGCCCGCGAGCTCAAGCGCGACGGCTTCGAGGCGCGCGAGATCCACAGCGATCGCACGCAGGCCGAACGCATGGAGGCACTCGCCGAGTTCAAGGACGGCAAGGTCAACATCCTCGTCGCCACCGATATCGCCGCGCGCGGCATCGACATCGACCAGCTGCCCTTCGTCGTCAACTACGAACTGCCGTATGTCTCGGAAGACTATGTGCATCGCATCGGCCGCACCGGTCGCGCGGGCACGCCGGGCGAAGCGATCTCGCTGGTCAGCCCCGAAGAGCAGCGTTATCTCGTCGATATCGAGAAGCTGCTGAAGAAGAAGATCGAACGGCGGGAAGTGCCGGGCGATGCGGGCGCCCCCGCGGACAGCCCGCGTCCCGAACGCGCCACCAGCCATGAATCCCGCAGCGGCGGG
>CAZXNF010000239.1:0-5963 GCA_964641785.1 uncultured Streptomycetaceae bacterium
TACTGCGGCGGCCGCACCCCGTCCTTGCTCACTTGGATACGGCCGGTGCTGAGTTTGCCGTTCGTGCCCATCGTCCCGCCGAAGAAGACGTATTCCCCGACTTTCAGCGCCGAGCGATCCGCCGTGATCGTGGTCACGATCGGCGTGCCGTCGGGCACGATGAAGGTCTGCGACCCATCCTTGTATTCGACCGTCAGCGTATGGCTGCCGGTGGCTTTGACCGCGGAAGCGATGCGGGCGTTGGTCATCAGCGAATCCGGCAGCAGGTCCCACGCGCCATGGCCCTCGGCCACGGTGGCCGGGATCGTGTGCACCGCGCGCGCCGTCAGGCGGCCTTCGGCGTTGCGCGTGGAGGTTACGCCCACGGTGTCGCCGGGCTTGAGGTCGGCCAGCGTGATGGCCTTGGCGGTGGCCACCACCGTCTTGTCGGTCAGTTCCAGCTTGAGATCCTTGCTGTCGCGCGACTTGATGGAGACGGTGTTGCCGTCGATCGCGGTGATGGTGCCGCGCACCCGCATCGAGGTCTGGGCGTCGGCAGCTACGGGCGTGAGTGAGAAGGCGGCGCACAGCAGGGCTAGAGCCTGTGATGGACCTAAACGTGCGCGGCGTTGAGCCAGAAGGGAACGCGGGATTCGGGGTCCATTGCGTTGTCGCCTCACGCTTACAGTGGCTGGCACTGTGGCGCGATCGGCTCCTAGCACTGAACCCCGACTCCCGTGTTCGCCGCATACGTTTAGGTCCATTACAGGCTCTAGAGGCAGGGTTCGCATGGCGGATTCCGGTGAGGGTGGGATGAAAAATGAACAGCGGATAGTGGTGACTTATTCCGCGGGCCAGCCCTGCGGTGAGTCGGCCGGCGCGTTTTCCGCGGCTGGCGCCAGCATGCGGACGAACTCGCGCGCGTAAGGTTGCAGCGTGTAGCCCCGGCGCAGCGACAGCATCGCGGTGACCGGCGGGAACAGCGTGTCCACCGGCGTGGCCGTCAGGCGGTCGTCACGGGTGCGGTCGAAGGCCTGCACGGGGATCACGGAGATACCGATGCCCGCCGCCACGTAGGTCTTGATGACCTCGATGTCCGCCGTGGTCATCGCCACATCCGGCGTGAGGCCGTGATCGGCGAACACCTGCAGCACCCGGCGGTTCGCCATGAACTGCTGGCCATAGACGATGATGGGGTAGCGGGCGAGTGCTGCCACCGTCGGCACGCGCAGTTTCGCCAGCGGGTGGCCCTTGGGCATGATCACCACGCGGCGGAAGCGGCTGCACGGGTAGTGGACCAGCTCGGGGTGCGCCTCGGTGGACTCGACGGAAATGCCGAGGTCGGCCTGGCCGGTGGACACGAGGTGCGGGATCGATCGCGTATCGCCCGGCATCAGGGCGAAAGACACCTTCGGATAGCGCTTCCGCAGCGCCGTGATGGCCTCCACCAGCGTGTACTTGGCGTGGAAGTGCGTGGTGGCCACGACGATGCGGCCGCTGCTGACGGCGGCCGCATCGCGAGGCAGCGATTTCAGTTTCTGCGCCTCCTGCAGGATGCGCACCGCGTGTTCATGCAGCGTTGCGCCAAGCGGCGTGAGGCCGCTGACCTTGTTCCGCGTGCGTTGCAGAACCCGGTAGCCGACTTCGCGTTCCAGCAACTGGATCTGGCGGGTAACGGTCGGCTGGCTCGCGGACAGCCGGCGGGCGGCCGCCGACAGGTTGAAGCCGGCGGTGACGATCTCGCACAGGCACTCGAGATTGCGCAGTTTCATGGGCGGGGACGCAGTTGATACGAAAAACGTATAGTGCGATGAATTTATATCAATTCTCGCCGGCGTGGTGACTGAGTACGATGCGACGGTGCGGCGCGCCAGCGCCGACCGCCCTTCCTGGAGTCCGCCATGAACACCGTGACCGCCGCTGCCGTGCTCGAGAAAACCGCGCTTCCGCTTCCGCTTCCGCTTCCGCTTCCTTACGCGCGCCGCACGCCGATGACGACCCCCAGCACCTGGACCGCCCGCGAACTGGCGGCAGACCCGTCGTGGATCTACGAACTGAGCGCTGCGGAGATCGCCGAACTCGAGCGCGCGATGCTGCAGGTGAAACGCTCGGGCATTCCCCAGTACGAGGTGCGCAGCCGCGACTTCCCGCTGCCCACGCTGGCGCCGCGCCTGGCGGCGATGTGGGACCAGATCGAAGACGGGCGCGGCATCGCGCTGATGCGCGGCGTGCCCGTGCAGCGCTACGACCTCGAGGACATCGAGCTGCTTTACTGGGGCATCATGATGCACTTCGGCATCGCGATTCCGCAGAACACCAAGGGCGACCTCCTGGGCCACGTCCACGATTCCGGCAACCAGTGGGGCGAGCGCAAGAATGGCGAGCTCGTGCGCGGCTACCTGACCAACGCGCTGCTGCCCTTCCATACGGACACGGCCGACATCGTGTCCCTGCTGTGCGTGCAGAAGTCAAAGTCCGGCGGCCTTTCCAGCATCGTCAGCTCGATGGCGATCTTCAACGCGATCCTCCGCGACGAACCCGACGTGCTCGACACGCTGTTCCGCGGCTTCCATTACAGCCTGCGCGGCGAAGGCAACGGCGGCGTGACGGAGGTGAGCTCGTACCCCGTGCCGGTGTTTGCCGAATACGCCGGCAAGCTCGCCGGCCGCTACATTCGCAAAACCATCGAAACCGCCTCGCGCGTCGGCGGTGTCGAGCTGAGGGCAGACGATCTGCGCGCGCTGGCCGTGGTGGACCGCTATACGGTGCATCCGGAACTGCGCTTCGACATGGCCTTTGAACCCGGCGACATTCAGATTCTCAGCAACTGGACCACCTTCCACTCGCGCACCGAGTTCGAGGATTACGAAGAGCCGGCGCTCAAGCGGCGCCTGCTCCGGTTGTGGCAGCAGGTGCCTCATGGACGCGAACTGGCGCCCCCGCTGCGCAGCCCCTTCGGCGTGAAGTCGCCGTTCCTGACCCGCGCGCAGGCGATGGCGAGGGAAGGACTGGCCGCAGCCGCTTGATTCCGGATCGCCGCGCCAGCCCCCGCCTGCTGGTCTATTCACCGAAGAAGGCGGGCGAGGCGGAGCAGTACGCCACGCTCGTCCGCGCACGCTGCCCGGACGTCGATCTCGTCTGGGCCGATGCGCCCGCCGGCTTCGAACGCGAGATCGGCGCGGCCGAAGTGCTGCTGGGCTGGCAGTTTCCGGCCGGATTCCTCGAGCGTGCCCCGAAACTGCGCTGGATCCACAAAATCAGTGCGGGCGTGGACGATCTCGCCGGCAAGCTGCCGGCAAGCATGACGCTGACCCGCAGCGACGGCTCGCTGATCGCACCGCGCATGGTGGAGTACGTGCTGGGCTGCGTGTTCGGCCACGCTCAGCGTTTCGGCCAGGCCTGGCGGCAGCAGCAGGCGCGCACCTGGGCGAAGTACGTGCCGGATCTCGCCGCCGGCAAAACCGTCGGCGTGGCGGGGCTGGGCGGCATCGGCAGGAAAATTGCTTACGCGCTGCACCGCAACGGCCTGCGGGTGAGCGGCTGGCGGCGCACACCGCCAGCCACCGCGGAGGCCATTGAGGGTGTGGCGCGGATTTACGCGGGTGACAATGCTTCCGATGGCCTTCCAGCCTTCCTCGCGGAGTGCGACTATCTCGTGCTGGTGTTGCCGCTGACGCCGGATACGCGCGGGTTGTTCGATGCGCGGACGCTGGCGATGCTCAAACCCGGTGCGTACGTGATCAATGTGGGGCGCGGGCCGCTGATCGACGAGGCGGCGCTGTGCCAGGCGCTCACGGCGGGCCGCCTGTCGGGTGCGGCCCTCGATGTGTTCGTGCAGGAACCGCTGGCCACGGACAGCCCGCTGTGGGGGCTGGAGACCGTATTCATGACGCCGCATGTGTCGGGGCCGGTGATTCCCGAAGATGTGGTGGGGCATTTCGTGGAGAACCTGAACCGCTACCGGGCGGGACAGCCGCTCGCGAGCCGGGTGGATCCGGCCCGCGGTTACTGACAGTCAACGCAGGCATGAAGGAGTGCACGGCATGAATGGAAGCAGGCAATGCAAAGGCTCATGGGCGCGGCCCCTGCTGCTGGCGCTCGCGGGCAGCGTGGCGGCGGGCACAGGTACCGCGGCGCTGGCACAGCAGGCCTATCCCACCAAACCGGTGTCGGTGATCGTGACGTTTCCGCCGGGGGCTGCGACCGATACCTTCGCGCGGCTGGCCGCGCGGCGCATGACGGAGCTGATGGGCCAGCAGGTGGTGGTCATGAACCGCGACGGCGCGGGCGGCATCATCGGCACCAACCTCGTCGCCAAGGCGGCGCCGGACGGCTATACGCTGCTGTGGGGCACCTCCGGCCCGATGACGATTGCGGCGGCCTGGATGGACAAGCTGCCCTACGACGTCGCCAACGACTTCGCGCCCATCGGCGTGTTCACCACCATTCCGTTCTTCCTCGTCATTCATCCGTCGCTGCCGGTGAAGAACGTGAAGGAACTGGTTGCGCTGGCGAAGGCGCAGCCCGGCAAGCTCAACTACGCGTCGGGCGGTGTGGGCGGCATTTCGCACTTCGCGGCGGAGTTGTTCAAGGTATTGACCAAGACCAACATCATCCACGTGCCGTACCGCGGCACCGCGATTTTCGAAACCGAGCTGGTCGGGGGGCAGGTCGAGATGGCCTTCGTCAGCCCCACAGTGGCCCAGCGCAACGTCAATAACGGGCGTCTGAAGGCGCTCGCGGCGACAGGCGAAAAACGTTCCGCCGTATTCCCGGACGTGCCGACGATGAAAGAGGCTGGGGTGTCCAATTACCAGTTCATCCAGTGGTATGGCCTGCTCGGCCCCGCCAAGCTGCCGCCGGCCCTCATTTCGCAGTTGAACGCGGCGCTGATGAAATCGCTGGACGATCCGGAAGTGAAGAAACGGGTCGCGATCGAGGGCGGCACCATTGCCGCGAATACCCCGGAACAGTTCGCCGCGGCGTACAAAGCCGAGCTCGCGCAATACGACAAGACCATCAAGGCCGCCGGCCTTAAGGTTGAATAAGCGGGCCGAACCAGCGCCATCGCAGGTGCAAGACACGAACGCCATCGAGGAGCCGTGCCGTTGAAGACGATCACCCAGTTCAAACATCAATACACCGAGACCGAGGATTGCTGGATCCCGATGCCCGACGGCATCAAGATCGCGGCCAAACTGTGGCTGCCGGACATCGCCGCAACGCAGCGGGTGCCGACGATCATCGAGGTCATCCCCTACCGCAAGCGCGACATCTACGCGCCGCGCGATGCGCAGCACCACCGCTATTTCGCCGGTCACGGCTACGCGACCATGCGCGTGGACATCCGCGGTTCGGGTGACTCGGGCGGCGTGCAGGGCGTCTTCGCCGCCATCCAGGAGCAGGAAGACACGCTGGAAGTGCTGAAGTGGATCGCCGCGCAGCCGTGGAGCGACGGTCAGGTCGGCATGTTCGGCATTTCGTGGGGCGGCTTCCAGGGCATCCAGACCGCCTACCGCGCCCCCAAGGAACTCAAGGCCGTGATCGCGTGCTCGTACGCACCCGACCGCTACCGTTACAGCCAGGTCTTCCGCGGCGGGTGCATCCTGCTGCGCTCGATCCGCTGGTCGAGCCAGTTGTTCGGCTACAAGTCGCGCGCACCCGATCCGCTGCTGGTGGGTGACGACTGGCGCGCGATGTGGATGGCGCGGCTGGAAGCCGATACCCCGCAGATCACCGCCGCGCTGAAGCACCAGGCCTTCGATGCCTACTGGCGCGAACGCGCGATCGACCATGCCAAGATCAAGGCGCCGTTCTATGCGATCAGCGGCTGGGCCGATGGCGCGTATGTGAGCGCCGTCAGCGAGTCGCTCGGCAAATTGAAGTCGCCGTCCAAGGGCCTGATCGGTCCCTGGGGCCACCGTTTCTCGCATCTCGGCGTGCCGGGGCCGGCGATCGGCTTCCTGCAGGAATCGCTGCGCTGG
>CAZXNF010000240.1:0-5963 GCA_964641785.1 uncultured Streptomycetaceae bacterium
CCGGCGGCGGTCGGGTGCCGCTCGATTTCCTGCGGCGTGCTGGGCGATGTCATCGCGACGGCGATTTCGCAGTCGGTGCCCGAGCGCACGCTCGCGTGCAGCGGGCCGCACCATCTGATCGTGCTGGCGGGTCGCGATCCGCGCAACAATCGCTATTTCGTCAACTACGAAACGATCGCCGGTGGGATGGGCGCGCGCGCTTACCGCGACGGTGTGGATGCCGTGCGCGTGCATGCGTCCGGCGCGTCCAACCTCCCGTCCGAGGCGCTGGAGCATGCCTATCCGTTCCGCGTCGAGTGCTACGCCTTGCGCGATGGCTCCGGCGGCAACGGCGAATACCGCGGCGGCATGGGGGTGGTGCGCGATTACCACGTGCTGGGCGACGACGTGGTGGTCAGCCTTTCCTCCGAACGGCAGCATGTGCCGGCGGAGGGTGCCGCGGGAGGGGGTGCCGGTGCCGCCGGCGCCTTCATCCTCAACCCGGGCACGCCGGGCGAACGCAAGCTGCCGTCCGCCTCGGGGGAAATCAAGCTCGCGAAAGGCGATGTGCTGCGGGTGTGCACGCCGGCGGGTGGCGGCTACGGCGCGCCCGGCAAGCGCCGTGCCGAACTGGCGGCGAAGGATAGGCTGGAGCAGCGGGTGTAGCATCCGCGTGTACCGGCCATAGAGGACCAGACCATGAACCAGATCGCCAGAATGCCTGCTGTGCCCGCCGCGGCCCGTTTGCCCACGACCGTCGCGGAAGCGCGCAAGCTGTTTCCCGGCGCCCAGCGCCAGATCTACATGGACGTGGCGGGGCGCGGCCTGCTGTCGGTGCCGGTGCGCGAGGCGATCGATGCCTACCTCGACATGCGCTACGACGGCGGCAACAAGCCGGTCATGTTCGCCACGGTCGAGCGCGCCCGCGAGAAGTTCGCGCGGCTGATCGGCTGCGCGCCGGACGAAGTCGCCTTCACCAAGAATGTCTCCGAAGGTCTCAACATCATTGCCGCGTCGCTGGACTGGAAGGCTGGCGACAATGTCGTGCTGTGCAGCGACCTCGAGCACGCGAACAATGTGTACGTATGGCTCAACCTCGCGCGCAACCGCGGCGTCGAAGTGCGCGCCATCCCGATGCAGGACGGGCACTATCCCGTGGAGGCGATGGTCGCGGCGATGGACAGTCGCACGCGCGTCGTGACGGCCTGCACGGTGAGCTATGTGCCGGGCTACCGGACCGACATCGACACCCTGGCCGCGGCCTGCCGCAAACGCGGGGTACTGCTGCTGCTCGACGGCGCGCAGTCGGTCGGCATGGTGGACATCAACATCGCGCGGCAGGGCATCGACGCGCTGGCGGTGTCGACGCAAAAGGGGCTGCTCGGGCTGTACGGCATGGGTTTTCTGTACGTGAAGCGGGAGTGGGCCGAGCGCATGGCACCGGCTTACCTTGCGCGCTTCGGCGTCGACCTGGGGTCGGCCGGTGAAGCGGCGCTGGGCGATGCCGATTACACGCTCATGCCGGGCGCGAAGCGCTTCGACCTCGGCAACTACAACTTCCTGGGCGCGACGGCTGCCGAGCGTGCGCTGGACCTGCTGCTCGCCGTGGGCGTGCCCGCGATCGAAGCGCACCTGAAGGAACTCGCGTCGCGCCTTGCCGAGGGCCTGGCCGCGCTGGGCCTGCCGGTGTGCGGCGCGCCGCGGGCGCAGTATCGCGCACAGATCGTGGTGGTCGGCAGCCTGGGCACCGGCCACGACGCGGCGGACGATGCGCGCATGCAGGCGCTCTACGACCATCTCGTCGCGCATCACGTGAACCTGTCGATCCGCAAGGGCGCGCTGCGCTTTTCGCTGCACCTGTACAACAACACCGACGACGTCGACCGCGTGATCGCGCTTGCGCGCGACTGGGCGCAGCACCCTTGATGTGATCGTCCGCTTGCCGGGCGAACCAGCAGCCCTTTAGCTGCCGGCCTGGTCGTCTTTCTTCTCTCCTCTATCGTCTTTCGTCAGGGTCCCCGTTTTGCACTACATCGATTCCGACACTGGCCGGACCTATCCGCTGGGCAAGCCCCGCTGGTGCGGCGATACGGGTGCGCCCCTCAGCCTTGGACCTTCGCCCGTGCTGCGGCGCGCCGACATCGATTCCGCGGAGCGCTCGGTGTGGCGCTACGCGAAGGCACTGCTGGTGCCGCGGGAAGCGGGGGTCGTGTCGCTGGGCGAAGGCTGGACGCCGCTGCTCGACGGCGCGTGGGCGGGCGCGGGCGTGTCGTTCAAGCTCGAGTTCATGATGCCGACCGGTTCCTTCAAGGACCGCGGCATGACGGTGATGGTGAGCTACCTTAAGCAGTGCGGACTGACCGCCTTGCTGGAGGACTCGTCCGGCAATGCGGGCGCGTCGATGTCGGCCTATGCGGCCGCGGCGGGCATGCAGGCGCGCATTCTCGTTCCGGAAACGGCGTCCTTCCCCAAAATCGCGCAGATTGCGGCGGCCGGCGCCGACGTGATCACGATTCCCGGCAGCCGCCAGGACGTGGCGGACGCGGCGCTGCGCCACGCCGGCAAAATCTTCTACGCCAGCCACAACTGGCAGCCCTTCTTCGTCGAAGGCACCAAGACGCTGGCCTACGAGCTGTGGGAGCAGATGGGTTTCGAGGTGCCGGACCACGTGATCGTGCCGCTCGGCTACGGCAGCAACGTGCTGGGCTGCGCGCGCGGATTCGCGGAGCTGCGCGTAGCGGGCGAGATCGACCGCCTGCCGCGCCTCTACGGCGTGCAGGCGGCGAACTGCGCGCCGCTGTTCAAGGCCTTCGAGGCGGGCAGCGAGTCGCTGGTGCCGACGGAAACGGGCATGACGATCGCCGAGGGCATCGCCTCGCAAAAGCCCACCCATGTGCGGGCGATCCTGCGCGGGGTGCGCGAGACGGCGGGCGCGATCGTTGCAGTAAGCGAAGCGGAGATCATTGCCGCGCTCGGCGCACTTGCGCGCCGCGGCCTCTACGTCGAGCCCACCTGTGCGTCGGCGCTGGCGGGCCTCGAACAACTGCGCGCCAGCGGCCGCATCCGCGACGGCGAGCGCACGGTGGTCGTGCTGACGGGCACCGGTCTCAAGGCGTCCGAGCGCATCGGTGAACTCCTCGGCGTGGGCGCGCGGCGGGAATGAACGCCAGGGAGTCGTGCATGCGAACTATTCTGATCGCTACGCTGCTGTGCCTGAGTCTGGCGGGCGGCATGGCCATGGCGGCGCAGCCGGCGGCCGAATGGGCACCGACGAGACCGATCCGCTTTATCAGCACCTTCCCGGCCGGCGGCAGCGTGGACTCGGTTGCGCGGGTGCTCGCGCAACGGCTGGGCGATGCGCTCGGGCAGCAGGTGGTGGTGGACAATCGCGGCGGCGCCGGCGGCATCGTGGGCGTGGAACTGACCACGCAGGCGGCGCCCGACGGCCACACCATGGTGATTGCAGCGAATTCGCTCACGATCCACCGCGTGATCCAGCCCGAACTACGCTTCGATCCCGTGAAGGAACTGGCCCCTGTCTCGCTGGTGGCGTCCGCGCCGCTCGTGCTGTGCACGCCCCCGTCGCTGCCGGTGGCCAACGGCCGCGAACTGATCGCCTATGCGAAAGCACGGCCCGGCAAGCTTAATTTCAGTTCCTCCGGCAACGGCACCTCATCGCATCTCGCCGGCGAACTGTTCAAGACCATGGCGGGGCTCGACATGGCGCACATCCCGTACAAGGGCGCGGCGCCGGCAATTACGGATCTGATCGCTGGGCAGGTGCAAATCATGTTCAGCAGCACGCTGTCGATGGTGCCGCTGGTACAGGGCGGGAAACTGAAGGGGCTCGGCGTGTCGAGCGCGAAGCGCCTGGCGGTATTGCCGGATGTGCCCGCGGTGGCGGAGTTCCTGCCGGGTTACGAACTCTCGCCGTGGTTCGGCGTGTTCGTGCCGGTGGCGACGCCGAAACCCGTGATCGCGCGGCTCAACCGCGAGTTCGCGCGCGCCTTGCAGCGGCCCGACGTGCAGGACTTCTACGCAAGGCAGGGTGCGCTTCCGGTTTACAACACGCCAGAGGAATTCGCGGCGTTCATCACGACCGAGGCGGCGAAGTGGGGCGCCCTGGTGCGCAAAGCGGGCGTCAAGCCGGAATAGGTGGCGCCGCCGCTGTCGCCCGCCAGTGTCCTGAGTCAGAGATTGGTCGAGACCTTTGAGTCCGGAACAAACCCGACATTTGATCGACCAATGCATCGAAATCGCGGGCAGGCAAGAAAAAGCGGCAGCAAGGTTGGGTACCTTGCGAGGCGTCTCCGACGCCGCTGGCTGCGATTTTCAGCGTTATTTGTCCGGCGAATTTTTGACTCAGACGCTAGATCACGTACTCGATCAGGAAGGGTCCGCGGCGTCCCGGCGCCCATGCCACGCGCGAGCAGTACCCAGTCGAGGTTCTGGTCGGCCGAGGTCGAACAGTTCCGCCAAGGCCTTGCCGGGCGCAGCACCCACCGCCGTGAGTTCGCCGCGCAGGATGGCGCAGGCGCACGGCGGGAATGAGCAGCTGACTTACCCGAGGTCCTGCAGCTCGGCGATCGCGATGCCCGCTTCGCCCTGCACCGCGTAGAGCAGGTAGAGCCGCCCGTCTTCCTCGAACACCGCGGGATCGCGCAGCTGGTTGACTGGCACGCAGATGGCGCCCCGGTACGACGGCTGTGCGGGCAGCGCGGCGCCTTCCCACGCGGTCTCCGCCCGCAACACTTCCACCGGCGGCCCCGCGGTCCAGTCCTGCCAGTCGCCGGCCAATGCGATCGTGGAACGGTAGATGCATTCCGGCGCGTCGCCAACGCGCGTCCAGAACACGTGGAGCGTGTTGCCGCGCTTCTGCAGCGCGGTGTGGCGCTGCAGCGGCTCGAACAGCACCGGCCCGCGCGCGAAGCCACTCATCCCGTCCGCCGAGCGCAGAAGTATGCCGGGCATGGCGAGTGCGTAGGTTGCGCCGTCGTGGTGGAACACGCGGAAGTACGAGGGTCCGAGCAGTTCTTCGCGGGCCTCGAAATGCAGGCCGTCCGCGGAGACGGCCACCCGCGTGCGCTGCGTGCGGAAGTCTTCCAGTCCGTGGTAGTAGAGGACGACGCGGCGGCGCGCATGATCGACGTGCGCGTCGGGCGAAGCGATGTGCGGGATCGTCGCATCGAGGAACGGATCGGGGATCTGCGCTTCCATGCCTGGCGGCGCGCGGCCGGGCAGATGCCCCTCCTTCAGCAGCGCCGCGGCGTCGGGCGGCTGCGCGGGCGGCGTCACCGGGAACTTCGATTCCGCAAGCTGCAGGGCGCCCGCGCGGTGCATGCGCCAGGGGCCTTCAAGGCTGTCGGCATAGGCGAGCCGGAGGTAGTCGCCCTTGTGATCCGCGAAGTAGAGGTAGTAGCGGCCAAGCGGCGCGGGCACCCACTCGGGCACGCGGATGAGCGATGGCCCCTGCACGTTGCTACCCATGCGATCGTCCATCCGCGGCGGGATGATGGGGTTCCCGGCCAGGCGCCGGACGCGGTAGGGTGCCTGCATTGCGATCGTCATGCTGGTTCAGTCCGCCTTCAGGCCGATCTCCGCCACCACGCGACCGAACCGTTCAAGGTCCGTGCGCATCAGCTCACCGACTTCTTTCGCGCCGGCGGCGAACGGTTCGCTGCCCGCGGGCAGCCGCTCGGCGAAGGCGGGTAGTGCCACGATCTCGGCGATGTCGTTGCCGATTCTCGCGACGAGTTTAGGTTCCAGTCCGCGCGGCGCGAAAACCCCCTGCCACGCGTTCGGCAGCGACAGACCGCGCGCGACTTCGGCGAGCGTCGGTACGTCGGGCTGGCCCGCGAAGCGGCGCGGCCCGTTGTAGAAGAGCGCGCGCAGCGTGCCGTTCTTCACGTGCGGCAGCGTCACGTTGGAGGAATCCATCGAAAAGTCCACGCGCCCGGCGATGAGGTCGATCACGCCCGCGCTGC
>CAZXNF010000241.1:0-1744 GCA_964641785.1 uncultured Streptomycetaceae bacterium
GCGCGTGTCCTTGCCGTAGGACCCCGCCTCGCTGCGGAAACACGGCGAGTGACACACGAACCTGAGCGGCAGCGCGTTGCCGGCCAGAATCTCATCGCGCACGATGTTAGTCACCGGCACTTCGGCTGTCGGGATGAGATAGAACTTGCCGCCGTCGCTGCGCGGCACGGCGAACAGGTCTTCCTCGAACTTCGGCAACTGGCCGGTGCCGCGCATGCTGGTCGCGTTGACCATGTAGGGCGTGTAGACCTCGGTGTAGCCGTGCTCCGCAGTGTGCACGTCGAGCATGAACTGTGCGAGCGCTCGGTGCAGCCGCGCCACTCCGCCCTTCAGCAGCGCAAACCGCGCCCCGGCGATCTTGGCCGCCGTGTCGAAGTCGAGTAGCCCCAGGCCCTCGCCCACGTCCACGTGATCCTTGACCGGAAAATCGAACGCACGCGGTGTACCAACACGGCGCACCTCCACGTTATCGTCCGCCGACTTCCCGGTCGGCACGCTCTCGTGCGGGACGTTGGGCACGCCCAGCAGGAAATCTTCCAGCCGGCCCTGTACGACGGCCAGTTCCTGCTCCAGCGCCTTGAGGCGCTCGGCCTGCGCGTTCACCTCGGCGATCAGGGCTGAAGCATCCTCGCCTTTACCCTTGGCCTGCCCCACCTGCTTGGAGATCTGGTTGCGATTGGCCTGCAGCGTCTGGGTTTCGGTCTGGATGCGCTTGCGATCACCTTCCAGCGCTTCGAAGCCAGCGACGTCGAGCACATAGCCGCGGTCGGCGAGCCGCTTCGCCACGCCCTGAATGTCGGTCCGTAAACGTTGTACGTCGAGCACTGTCCGCCCCGCTGAAAAAGCGCGATGTTCTCAGATTTCAGGGGCTTCGTGTGCGGGCTACAATCCTCGCCACCCGCAGGCCTGTAATCGCATTAGCGCAAGTTCAGAATGGAGAAAGCGCAATCTCATGTCCACGTCCCCGCTGTTTGCGCCCACCATGCCCGGCGCCGATCCCCAACCGCGTACCCCCGCAGTCAAGTTTCCACCGGGCGCGACGGACTGTCATGCCCACGTCTTCGGCCCGCAGACACAATTCCCGTATCCGTTGAATCCCAACTATGTGCCACCGGACGCCACGACCGACGACTACGTGCGGATGCTGCGCACCATCGGCTGCGATCGCGCGGTGCTGGTGCAGCCTTCCGTCTACCGCACCGACAACCGCTGCATGCTCGACGCAATGCGCTCCGGCAAGTTCGCGTTCCGGGGCGTCGCCGTCATTGGCGATGAAACCTCCGATGCCGACCTCAAGGACATGCACGCCGCGGGCGTGCGCGGCGTGCGGCTCAACCTTGCCTCGAAAGGCGCTGCCTCAGGCACCGACGCGGCGCTGCGCGTCGCACAGCGCATCGCGCCTTTGGGCTGGCACATCCAGTTTTTTCTCAACATCGCTCACGTGCCTGAAATCGCGCCACTGGTGCCCCGCCTGCCCCTGAACGTGGTGATCGACCATTTCGCGCTCGTGCCCGCCGAACAGGGTGTTGCCGGCGCGGGATTCCAGACCTTGCTGCGGATGGCGAAACAGCCAAACTGCTGGTTCAAGCTGATCGGCCCCTACCGCATCTCGCAGCAACCGCCGCAGTTTGCGAACGTCACGCCGCTGGCCCGCGCGCTGTTCGCAGCGGCGCCCAACCGCTGCGTCTGGGGCCCCGACTGGCCGCATCCCAATACCGGCCACATCCCGAACGACGGCGATCTG
>CAZXNF010000241.1:1754-5921 GCA_964641785.1 uncultured Streptomycetaceae bacterium
GTTCTGGTGGACAATCCGGCCCGTTTATACGATTTCTGAGCCAGGATTCTCACACCGCCCCTGACAAGCTTGGCCGTTGCGGGGTGTTAACGTGGCTGTGCTGCAACCGCCGGTTGCCAGCAATTGCCCAAGGAGAGTCACATGTACGCGAAATCCCTAGGACTGATGATACTGGCGCTGGCGGGCTTCGCTACCGCCGCATCCGCCGCCGAACCGACCAAGGACCAGCAGCGCGCCGCCATCCGCAAGGAAAGCGCCCAGATCCTCACCGCGCTTTACAAGGCTCATCCCGCAGCAAAAGAGAAGGTTGCCAAGGCACCCGGTTACGCCACGTTCAATGCCGGCGGCGTGACGGTATTGTTCATCGGTGGTACCGGCGGCCACGGCATGGCGGTAAACAACGCGACCAAAAAAGAAACCTTCATGGAGGCTGCGCAGATCTCCGTCGGGCTTGGCCTCGGTTTCAAGGATCAGAGCCTTGTCATGATCTTCAAAACCAAGGAGGCACTCGAGAAATTCGTGACCAAGGGCTGGGAATTCGGTGGTCAGGGCAGTGCCGCAGCCAAGACCGCCAAAACGGGGGGCGCTGCAGCCGCTGGTTCGGTGGATTACGGCGATTTTGAAGTCTATCAGCTCACCAAGAACGGTCTGATCGTGGAGGCCACGGTCACCGGCACCAAATATTCGGTCACTCCCGGGCTAAACTAATCGTCGCGGACCTTGCGGTCGCGGGCGGCGAGTTCTTTCAGCCGTCCGCGGATCTTCGCTTCCAGTCCGCGCTCCGTCGGCTCGTAGAAACGCACGGCCTCCATCCCGTCCGGCAGGTAATGTTCGCCGGCGGCATACGCGTCCGCCTCATCGTGGGCGTAGCGGTAGTCCTTGCCGTAGCCCAGTCCTTTCATCAGCTTGGTCGGCGCATTGCGCAGGTGCAACGGAACCGGGCGTGAGCCGTCCTGCTGCACGAACGCCCGCGCCGCGCCATAGGCTGCGTAGGCGGCATTGCTTTTGGCGGCGACGGCGAGATACAGCCCTGCTTCCGCGAGCGCCAGTTCGCCCTCTGGCGAACCCAGCCGCTCGTAGGTTTCGACGGCATCCAGCGTGATCCGCAGCGCGCGCGGATCGGCCAGGCCGATGTCCTCGATCGCCATGCGGATCAACCGCCGCCCGACGTAGAGCGGATCGGCGCCGCCGTCGAGCATGCGCGTGAGCCAATAGAGCGCCGCGTCGGGATTCGAGCCGCGCACGGACTTGTGCAGGGCCGAGATCTGATCGTAGAAGGCCTCGCCGCCCTTGTCGAAACGCCGCACCGCTGCGGCCAGTGCCGTACGTGCGAACGCCTCGTCGACCGGCCCGGCGGCGCCGATTTCACGACTAGTGGCAAGTTGCTCGACCGCGTTCAGGAGCCGCCTCGCATCGCCGTCGGCATAGGCGACGATCAGATCCTTCGCGGCCGGCGCCACCTCCACTTCAGCCAGCACCTTTTCCTTCGCGCGCTCGAACAGCAGCCCCAGGTCTGCCTCCGACAGAGGCTCCAGCACGTAGACCGCCGCCCGCGAGAGCAGCGCAGAGTTCACCTCGAAGGACGGATTCTCCGTCGTGGCGCCGATGAAGGTGACCAGCCCCTGCTCCACAAAGGGCAGGAAGGCATCCTGCTGGCCCTTGTTGAAGCGATGGACCTCGTCCACGAACAGGATGGTCGACCGTCCGTGCTGGCGGAGCGCCAGCTCCGCCCGGGAGACCGCCTCACGGATGTCCTTCACGCCCGACAGGACGGCGGACAGCGCCTGGAACTCGGCCTTGAAGGCATTGGCCATGAGGCGCGCCAGCGTGGTCTTGCCCACGCCGGGCGGCCCCCACAGGATCATCGAATGCGGCTTGCCGGACTCGAACGCGCGCCGCAGCGGTTTGCCCGGCCCCAGCAGATGCGCCTGTCCGACGACTTCGTCCAGCGTGCGCGGACGCAGCAGTTCCGCAAGCGGGGCCGCTGGCGACGCCTGACTGGAAGGGTTGTTGCCCGCGAAGAGGTCATTCACCGCGGCGAAAACGCGCTATTCGGCGATCACGTCCGCCCCTTTGGGCGGCGTGAAGCGGAAGACTTCCGGCGCAATCTTCGGATTGCGTTCGATCGAGGCGAATTTCATCAGCGTGGTCTGGCCGAAGGCATCGCGCAGTTCCAGCGCCTCCAGCCCCTCCTTCCCGAAACCCATGCGCACGCGCTCGAAAGTGCTGTCCTTGACTTTCGGCGTCGCCTCCACCCACTCCAGCCCCTCCTGCGATCCGATGTCAGACAGAGTGAAAGATTTTTCGATTTCATTGCTGCCGGCCAGCAGCGCCGCCGGTGTCGAACCCAGCGCGCGGTCGAGTTTGCGCATGGTCACCTGGTTCAGGTCCTTGTCGTAGATCCAGATGCGCGCTCCGTCCCCCACCAGCAGTTGCTCGTAGGGCTTCGAGTACTCCCAGCGGAAACGGCCGGGGCGGTGCAACTGCATGGTGCCGGTGGCCTCGGAGATGCGCTTCATGTTCTTGTCGACCACGACCTGCGCGAAACGCGCCTTGACCGTCTGGGTGTCGCGCAGATAGGCGCGCAAGGCATCCGTGCCGCCCGCGTGGGCGGCAGCCGTCCAGGTTGCGGCAGCAAGGATGAGAAGAAGGTGGCGTCGCATCAGAATTTGGGCGTCCGCTCGATCGCCGCAATCCGCCCTCCGCGCATCGTGACGACGGTAAAGAACGGGTTGGATGGAGTGGGCAGATAACTGTAGTTCTTCACAAAAAATCCTTGTATGTTTTCCAGTGATTCGAGGTCCGGCTTGCCGGCGCGCTCCAGCAGTTCCGCTTCGCTCATGCCGCGCTTGAGGTATACGTAAATCCCGAAATCCATGCCCCGCACCGGGGGCTTGGCCTGCTGCGCCTTGGCGCGCTCGGCAGCCGCCGCCGCCTCCTGTTCCTCGCGCTTGCGGCGCGCCTCGTCCGCGCGCTGCCCCTGGCACAGGATGGTGTAGCACTCTTTGGGGCCGTAGGTTTCATAGCCTTGCGGCGTGGTGTCGACGGTCTGTGCGCCCTTGGGCGGGGGACTGTCGCCATACACCGTGCGCCCCTTGTCGTCCTTCCACTTGTAGGCCTGCGCAGCGGCATGGCCCGTCACGACGATGAGGGCCAGCGACAAGCCACAACAAAAAAAGGATGCTCCCATGCGCCGATGATACGCCGCCTGCGGCAACCCGGATTCCCTCGGCCCTAACGTTCCTCGGCGCTCGCGTCCGGCGCCAGCACCTCGCGGTTGCCGTTGGACTGCATGGCCGACACCATGCCCGCGCGTTCCATCTGTTCAATCAGCCGTGCGGCGCGGTTATAGCCGATGCGCAAATGCCTTTGGACCAGGGAAATCGATGCACGGCGGGTCTTCAGCACGATCGCCACCGCCTGGTCGTACAGCGGGTCGGCCTCGCCGCTGCCGCCTTCCGCGCCGTCCACGCCCTCCCCGCCATCGGCGGCGGGCGCTTCCAGAATACTGTCGATATACTGCGGTTTGGCCAGCCCCTTGAGGTAATCGACGACATTGTGGACCTCGTGGTCGGCCACGAAAGCGCCGTGCACGCGTTGGGTGAGGCCCGTGCCCGGCGGCAGGTACAGCATGTCGCCCTGCCCGAGCAACGCCTCCGCACCCATCTGATCGAGGATGGTGCGCGAATCCACCCGTGCCGATACCTGGAAAGCGATACGGGTTGGAATGTTGGCCTTGATCAGGCCGGTAATCACATCGACCGACGGCCGCTGCGTCGCCAGGATCAGGTGGATGCCCGCCGCACGCGCCTTCTGCGCCAGCCGCGCGATCAGCTCCTCGACCTTCTTGCCGACCACCATCATGAGGTCGGCCAGCTCGTCGATCACGACCACGATCAGCGGCAATTCGCTCAGGGGCTCCGTCTCTTCCGGAGTTGCCGCCAGAGCTGCCGTCAGCGGATTCGGGATCGGCTTGCCGGCTTTTTCCGCATCGCGGATCTTCTGGTTGAAGCCGGCCAGATTGCGCACGCCGACGGCGGACATGATGCGGTAACGGCGGTCCATTTCGCCCACGCACCAGTTGAGCGCGTTGGAAGCTTGGCGCATGTCGGTCACCACGGGTGCCAGCAGATGCGGGATGCCCTCGTAGACCGACAACTCCAGCAT
>CAZXNF010000242.1:0-5914 GCA_964641785.1 uncultured Streptomycetaceae bacterium
GCCCGGAGTTTCCACTTATAACGCTGTTCAGATTTGCGGGACCACTTCTACACTCGCAGCAACAATGCGAGAATGTTTTATTCGGTGAAGGACACCCTGCTCGTATACCGGAAAAGCGGTGCATTAGACTTTCTACGTGAACCACGTACAGCGAAGTCCGACGCAATCTACAAGAACCCAGACGGTGATCGGCGTGGCCCATGGACAAGCGCATCCTATGTCAATCCGGCCACTAAGGCGCAGCGACCTAACCTTGTCTACGCAATCGAAAATCCATTCACTGGAAAGCAAGTAAATCATCCGACACATGCTTGGAAATTCGAGTTTGGAGAGCACGAACGGCACGTGAATGAAAATAGGCTTTGGTGGGGAAAAATGGTAACGCAAAATATCCACGATTAAAGATTTTTCCAAAAAACGGAAAATGTGGGCTTAGTTCCGATTGACGTCTGGAAACACGAGGACAGTGGAACGACCGATGAGGGTGGTGCTGAGCTCAAGGCGATTTTTGGTTCCGCGGTTTTCGATAACCCCAAACCTACACGGCTAATTGAACGTGTGCTTCACCTTGTGACTAATCCAGGTGACCTCATTCTCGACTCGTTCGCGGGGTCTGGCACAACTGCACATGCCGTTTTGAACCTTAACCGTGTTTCGCTGGACAAAAAGCCTCGCCGCTTCATCAGCGCCGAAATCGAACCAAAGATTGCCCGCGAAATCACGGCCGAGCGCGTCCGCCGTGTGGCGCAGGGTTACACCAACGCCAAAGGCGAAAAAGTCGAAGGTCTTGGCGGCAGCTTCCGTTACTGCGAACTCGGCGAACCGCTCTTCGACGAGAGCGGCAAGATCCGCGACACCGTCCGCTTCGGCGAGCTGGCGCGGCACGTGTATTTCACGGAAACGGGCGAGCCGCTGCCGCGAGAGCGGGTGCCGAACACGCCGTTCCTGGGCGAGTGCCGGGGCGTGGGCATCTACCTGCTCTACAACGGCATCCTCGGCGACAAGAGCGCCAACGGCGGCAACGTGCTGACGCGCGCGGTGCTGGCGCAACTGCCCAAGTTCGACGGCCCCAAGGTGGTCTATTGCGCCGGCTGCCTCGTCGGCGCGGAGCGGCTACGTGCCGCGCGCATCACCGTGCGGCAGACACCGTACGAGATCAAGGTAAGCTGAACGCATGGCCGTCAAAATCCCATCCTCGCGTATGGACGCGGATGCAGGCTCGCTGGAGCCGTTGATTTTGGTCGTTCGGGGCCAGCGCGTCATGCTGGATGCCGACCTCGCCCGGCTGTACGGAGTCACGACGAAACGCTTCAACGAGGCGTTCAAGCGCAACCGAGCGCGCTTCCCGGAAGATTTTGCTTATCAACTGGCGGCGACCGAGGCTGGCCACTTGAGGTCGCAATCTGCGACTTCAAGATCACAAACAATTGATTTTAAAGCTTATTATCAAACTGCGGCAGGACGCATCAACCCGCCGCATGGCGGTCGCCGCACCCGCCCCTGGGTCTTTACCGAGCACGGCGCCCTCATGGCCGCCAACGTTCTGCGCAGCGCGCACGCTGTGCGTATGAGCGTGTTCGTGATTCGTGCGTTTGTCCGATTGCGGGAGCAGGTGGTCGCCAACGCGACGATCCTCAAGCGGCTCGCGGAGATCGACAAAACGCTGCTTCAGCACGATTCGGCGCTGCGCGACATCTATCGCAAGCTTCTACCGCTGTTGCAGCCGCCGCCAGCATCGCCGGTTCCGCCGAAGCGCCGCATCGGTTTCCTGCCGGACGACGCATGATCGAACTCAAGGATTACCAGCACCGGGTGCTGGGTTCGCTGCGCGATTTCCTGCGCTTGACGGCGCAGCGCCGCGATCCGGCCTCGGCATTCGGCGAGGTGACGCAACGCAGCTTCGAGAAGCCGGTGCCGTACTTCCCGGTGGCGGCGGATGGGCTCGATGCGGGCATGCCCTATGTGTGCCTGCGTGTGCCGACCGGCGGCGGCAAGACGCTGCTGGCCTGCCACGCCGCCGGGCTCACGATGCGGGAATACATGCGCGCCGACCGCTCCGTCGTGCTGTGGCTGGTGCCAAGCAACACGATTCTGGAACAGACGGCCGATGCCTTGCGCGACGTGCGGCATCCGTACCGGCGGGCGTTGGACATGGCCTGCGGCGCCGTGGAAGTGCTGACGATCGATGAGGCGTTGCGCGTGTCGCGGGCGACCGTGGACGGGCAGACGGTGGTCATCGTCGCCACGATCCAGGCGTTCCGGGCGGAAGACACGACCGGCCGTAAGGTCTACGCACAGAACGGTTCCTTTGCGGAGCATCTGCTGAACCTCCCGGCGGATCGCGCGGACGATCTGCTGCAAGGCGCGGATGGCAAGCCGGTGCCGTCGCTGGTGAACATGTTGCGGCTGCGACGACCCATTGTCATCGTGGACGAAGCGCACAACGCGCGCACGGATCTCTCCTTCACGACGCTGGGTTCGGTGCGGCCCGCGTGCATCGTGGAGTTCACCGCGACGCCGGCGCGCGAAGGCAACCCTTCCAACGTGCTGCATCACGTGTCGGCGGCCGAACTGAAAGCGGCGAACATGGTGAAGCTACCGCTGCGGGTGGTGTCTCGGCACCCCGGGCAAAAAGACACCTTGCTGGCCGAAGCGGTCGCGCTGCGCGGTGATTTGGAGAAACTGGCGGCGGGAGAGGGGCAGCGCACGGGGGAATATCTGCGGCCCATTCTGCTGATCCAGGCCGAAAATGTCGCGGCGTGCGAGCCGCTGCGCGACCGACTGGTTGCGGACTTCGGTGTCGGCAAAGACGAGGTGAAGATTTCGGTCGGGACCAAAGACGAATTGCCCGGATCGGAAGAGATCAATTCCCAGAAGTGCCCAGTGCGGGTCATCCTGACGGTGCAGAAGCTGCGCGAGGGCTGGGATTGCCCCTTTGCTTACGTGCTGTGCAGCTTGAAGGAGACGCGTTCGGCCACCGCGATCGAGCAGATCGTGGGTCGCATCTTGCGTTTGCCGGGGGCGACACCCAAGCAGCATCCGGATCTGAACTGCGCTTATGTATTTTCAGTCTCAGCGTCGCTGCCGGAGGTGCTGAACGAGTTGCGGGAAGCACTGGAAAACAACGGCTTCAAGTCCGCGGAAGCGGACCGCATCATCCTGCCGGTGCCGATGGGCACCTCGCCGCTCGGCCTGCAGGCGCAGACCATACGCCTTGATCCCGTCACCGAACTCGATACCGGGGCGGCGATGTCGCAAGCCGAAACCTTGGGAGGCAAAGTCAAAGTAGACGCTGCGACCGGGGAGCTAACTGTGCGCGCGCCGCTCGATGCCGCCGAAACCGGACGGCTCGCCGCTTGCGCAAAAACGCCAGCTGCGCGCGAGAAAATAGAGGCCGTTGTCGAGTGCGTGCGGGCGCTGGAACAGGCATTCGGCGGCAGTGGCAAGCCGCGTGCCTTGTCGCCTTATGAACTCCAGCTCGATTATTCGGTGCCGTTTCTGAGTGTCCGCGACCAAGGCGGCCTGTTCGAGTTCGAGAGCACCTACCTGCTGGAGCATGCGTGGAAGCTGTCGGACAAGGACGCTGCATTGCGCGAAGGCTACAACCCGCTCGTGCGCCCGCAAGGCAAGTCGGGCGAGGTGGACGTGAGCGCCAAGGGCGCGGTCGAGACGAAGGCGGGGCAGGACCTGCCTGAGTATTTCGTGTCCACCGTGCACCAGCACGCGCTGCAATTGAGCGGCGGCAGCGACTGGACGCTGGAGCAACTGCTAGCGTGGCTGGATCGAAATATCGACCACCACGATATACCCATCGGCGAATCGGCGGAATTTCTGCGGAAATGCGTGCGCGGCATCCTGGCCCGCTCCGGCGCAGAACTGGCAGCGCTGGTGCTGGACCGCTTCCGCCTGCGGGAGGAAATTGCGGCCGTCATTCAGGTGCATCGCGACGCCGAACGCAAGGCGGCATACCGTCAGTTCATGCTTCCAGGTTCGGAGCTGGTCGTGGATGCGACGCAGGCCATCAACTTCCGGACGATGCCCTACGAACCGAGCTGGCAGTATGAAGGCGGCTTCAGGTTCGAGAAACACTACTTTGGCCCGAAGCCGGGCGAACTGCGGGAGTTCACGCCCGGCGGCGTGCAGGCCGAGGAATTCAAGTGCGCGCAGTTCCTCGACGGCCGGCCGGAAGTACAGTTCTGGGTGCGCAACCTCTCGCGCAAGGCCGGTGCATTCAGACTGCAAACGTGCACGGACTATTTCTATCCGGATTTCGTGTGTCAGTTGGCGGACGGCCGCGTGCTGGTTGTCGAATACAAAGGCGCCGACCGCAAAGACAACGCGGACTCGGAGGAAAAGCAGGCTATCGGGGAAGTCTGGGCTTCGCGGAGCGGGGGCAAATGCCTGTTTGCGATGCCGGCGGGTGGGAATTTCTCAGCGATCCTGACCCGGATGGGGAAATAACCCGCTCGAATAAAACCTGTAGTGCCTCTGTCGAGGCGGTACGGTTTACGGCAGTTTCGAGCCCTTCCCTGGATTCCGGCTTTCGCCGGAATGACGATGGCTTGCGACCAAGCTAGCGCTTCGCCCGCGCCACCGTGTCGTCGGCCACGACGCGTAGCAAGCGGTCGATGTCGTTCTTGATCTGCGCGAAACCCGCCGTCTTGCGGAACGTGCTGACGTCCATGTAGAGCTTCTTGTTGACCTCGAAGTGGATGCTGTCGATGCCGCGTGCCGGGTCGCCGTAGCGGCGGATCAGTTCGTTGCCGACGTAGGGATCGTTGATTGCCGCGCTGTAGCCGTAGCCGCGCAGCGTCGTGACCAGCAGGTCCACGAACTCGCGCGAGGACGTGGTGCCGTTCAGGTCGCTGATGCAGAAGTCGGCGCGCGGCTTGCCGGCATCGAGGTGGGTCGGCGCGCCCATTGCGGACATGCAATGGCCGGAAAGGTGCCGCAGGACGCCGAAGCGCGCGTGGAGGTCGTCCACGACGCGCTTCATCTCGCGGTGGAAGGGGCGGTAGTAATTGGCGAGGCGTTCCTCGACCTCGGCCACCGTGAGTTTTCGTTCCTGTAGCGCCTCGCCGTAGCGCGACTTGGTCTTGATGAGTCCCAGACCTTTCAGCGTGCGCACGTGCGGCTGCAGCGGCACGGGCCACTCGCCGTCGATCGCGGCAGGGTCGAGGTCGAGCTCGTGGCGGTTGATGTCGATGAAGAAAGTCGCAAACACGCAGCGCAGCAGGGTAGCGCCGTAGCGCGGCGCATCCGCGAACAGGTCCTCCACGTGCATCGAGACATTGTCGTGGACCGCGGTAAAGGACACCGGCGAGCGGAATTCCTTCGGGTATTCGAGACCGCTTTTCGAGACGTCGACGAACAGCGGCACGGGTGTGCCTTCTGGTTCGAAGCGCAGGTAGAGGCCGGGTTCAGCGTGGATCATGGGGATGTGCCGGGTCAGTCGGCCCGGATGTGGTTGTCCTTGATGACTTTCGAGTATTTCGCCAGTTCCGCGCTGATGAAGGCCGCGAACTCCGCCGGCGTGTTGCCCGAGACTTCATGACCCATGCCGAGCAGGCGCTCGCGGACGTCGGGCGCGGCGAGCGCGCGCACGATTTCGGCGTTGAGCTTGGCCACCACGGCGGGCGGCGTGCCGGCGGGCGCCACCACGCCGAACCAGCCGGACACCTCGAAGCCCGGCAGCGCCGCTTCCGCCACGGTGGGCACTTCCGGCAGCACGGGCGAGCGGCTCCGCGTCGTCACGGCCAGCACTTTCACGCGGCCGGCGCGGATCGGCACGAGGCCGGTGGACAGCGAATCGAAGAGCACCTGCACCTGGCCCGCGATGAGGTCGATCTGCGCCGGCGCGCCGCCCTTGTACGGCACGTGCACGAGGTCGATCTTCGCCATCGATTTGAACATC
>CAZXNF010000243.1:0-5909 GCA_964641785.1 uncultured Streptomycetaceae bacterium
GCCCGTGGTGCCGGAGGTGTAATTGAGCGCAATGGCCTGCCACTCGTCTGCCGGCAGCGTCCAAGGGTAGGCCGCGTCGCCGCCGGTGATGAAGGCCTCGTAGTCAGTCGCGCCCAGGCGACGGCCCGCCCCCGACCACAGCGGGTCCACGTGGTCGATCACCAGCGGCTTGACCTTCGCCAGCGCGAGGGCTTTTTCGATGACCGGCGAAAACTCGGTGTCCGTGATGAGCGCTTTCGCCTCGCCGTGGTCCAGCATGAAGGCGATCGTCTCGGCGTCGAGCCGGGTGTTCAGCGTGTTCAGCACGGCGCCCGTCACGGGGACGCCAAAGTGCGCCTCGAGCATCGCCGGCACGTTCGGGAGCATGACGGCCACCGTATCGCCGGTGGTGATGCCATGCCTGGCGAGCGCCGAAGCGAGCCGCCGGCAGCGCACGTAGGTTTCGCTCCAGGTATGGCGGCTCTGCCCGTGGATCACGCTCACCCGCTGCGGATACACGTAGGCCGTGCGGGCCAGCAACGACAGCGGCGACAGCGCGCTGTAATTCGCCGCGTTCTTGTCGAGGCCGACGTCGTACGGATTTCCAGTACTGGTCACTGCCTGAAGCTCCTCCGTGACCACCGCACCGGCTCATTTGGCGGGTTCTGGTGGCGGAATCGCGCGTCGCCGCAGCCGACGATGCACGCGCTGTTGTGAGAGGTTATCGCACAACCCGTGCCAATGGACTCAAGCTATTGATTTAAATCAAATTTTTTATTTCATGCGGATAGTCAATCAGCACTTCGTCCCGCCGCTTCCGTATATCCGGTCACTTTTAGTCGAGCACAGATAACTTTCATTTAAAAACAATGATCTACTATGTCTTAATTTTAGGACTATTGTCTGAAAAGCTGGACGAGCCGCGGAGGGCCGCCACGCGTTCGTAGAGCGTCGCGCGGGAAATCCCGAGCAGCCGGGCCGCCGCCACCTTGTTGCCGCCCGTTTCGCGCAAGGCCGCGGCGATCGCCACCTGTTCCGCCTGTGCGACCGCCTCCGCGAGGCGCTGAACGCCCGTGCGCGACCCCGCGGTGGCGCGTATGGCCGCCTCCGGCAGCACGCGCGCAAAGTCCTCGGCCGCCAGCCGGGTGCCGTCGGTCAACATCGTCACCTGCTCCAGCACGTTGCGAAGTTCGCGCACGTTGCCCGGCCATGGATAGTGCGCCAGCGCGCCCAGCGCATCGCGGGTCAGCTCGCGCGGGGCGAGCCCCGTGCGCTCGGCGATCCGCTCCAGCATGACTTCGCACAGCGCCGGCAGGTCGTCCAGCCGTTCCCGCAGCGGCGGTACGTTGATGCGCAGCACATGCAGGCGGTAGTACAGGTCCGCCCGGAAACGTCCTGCCTCGACCAGTTGCTGCAGGTCGCGACTGGTGGCCGCGATCACGCGCACGTCGACCTTGATCACGGGGTTGGAGCCCAGCGGCTCGAACTCCTGCTCCTGCAGCACGCGCAGGAGTTTGGACTGCAGCGCCGGAGGCATGTCGCCGACTTCGTCCAGAAACAGCGTGCCGCCGTCGGCCAGCTTGAGCTTGCCGTCGCGACCGCGCCGGTCCGCACCGGTAAACGCCCCGGGCGCGACCCCGAAGAACTCGGCTTCCAGGAGGTTCTCCGGGACGGCGGCGAGGTTGACCCCGATGAAAGGGCCCTCCGCGCGGCTGGACACCGTGTGCAGCGCGTGGGCGAGCAGTTCCTTGCCGGTGCCGGTCTCGCCCTGCAGCAGCACGGTGGTATCGAGTTCGGCCGCGCGGCGCGCCTGGCGTTTGACTTCAAGGCAGGCGGCGCTGCTGCCGATGAAGCTCGACAGCGTGTACTTGGGACGCCGCTGCCCGGCCAGCGCGCGTTGTGCAGCGGCAAGATCGCGCTGCAGACGCCCGAACTTCGACATCAGCGGCTTGAGGTACTGGGGACGGTCGAACAACACGAAGCCCAGCGCGCCCGTCACGGCGCCATGCGCGTCACGCAAGGGCAATCGCGTCACCACCAGCGACTGCCCGCGGATTTCCATGATGTCGAGCAGGATGGGCTCGCCGGTTTCCACCACCTGCCGCATGAGACTGGCCGGGATGATCTCCTCGACCATGCGCCCCAGCGCCTCGTCCGCCCGCCCGAGTCCCAGAATGGCGAGATACTTGTCGCTGAGCCAGACGATGCGTGCATCGCGATCGACGATGATGCCGCCCTCGCAGATGCTCTCCAGCATCTGGAACAGCGAACCGACCGCCTGCTCGCGAAACGCCGCAGCCGCGGACTCGGTCGCGCCCGGCGTGAGGGCGAGCCGCGAAGGCGGCATTGCGTCTGCCGGTTTGCCGGCGCGCTTGCGGAGGGGTCGGCTCAGGGTCATCTGCGAATTCTATGCCGCCGTCACCGACCGCCGTCAAACGGCGAACCCGTCGCGCATGCGGCTGACCGCCTCGCCCACCCGCCGCACCGCGATGACTTCCATGCCTTCAATTTTCTGCTTGGGCCGGTTGGCATGCGGGATCAGCGCGTGGGTGAAGCCGAGCTTGGCCGCTTCCTTCAATCGTTCCTGACCGCGCTGCACGGGGCGCACTTCGCCGGCGAGCCCCACCTCGCCGAATACGATCAGCTTCTTGGGCAGCGGCCGGTTGGTCAGCGAGGACACGATGGCGAGCATCACCGCGAGATCCGCCGCCGGTTCGGCGATGCGCACCCCGCCCACCGCGTTGACGAACACGTCCTGGTCGAAGCACGCAATGCCCGCATGCCGGTGCAGCACCGCCAGGAGCAGCGCGAGCCGGTTCTGTTCCAGCCCCACCGACAGCCGGCGCGCGTTGGGCGCGTGCGAATCGTCCACCAGCGCCTGAATTTCCACGGCCAGCGGGCGTGTGCCTTCCTGCGTCACCGTCACGCAGGAGCCGGCAATCTCCTCCTCATGCTGGGACAGGAACAACGCCGACGGATTGGAAACGCCTTTCAGCCCCTTGTCCGTCATGGCGAACACGCCCAGCTCGTTGACGGCGCCGAAGCGGTTCTTGATCGCGCGCACGAGGCGGAAACTCGAATGCGTGTCGCCCTCGAAATACAGCACGGTATCGACAATGTGCTCGAGCACGCGCGGCCCGGCCAGCGCGCCTTCCTTGGTGACGTGGCCGACCAGCACGATCGTGATGCCGTCGCGCTTGGCGATGCGCGTCAGTTGCGCCGCGCACTCGCGGACCTGCGCCACCGATCCGGGCGCGGACTGCAATTGCTCGGAATACAGGGTCTGGATCGAGTCCATCACCGCGACCTGCGGTTGTTCCGCCGCGAGCGCGGCTTCGATCTGCTCCAGTCCGGTCTCGGCCAGCAGCGTGATGCTGCCGGCATCCAGGCCGAGGCGCCGCGCCCGCAGCGCCACCTGCTGCGTGGACTCCTCGCCGGTCACGTAGAGCACGCGGTGCGTAGCCGCCATTGCCGCCAGCGCCTGCAGCAGCAGCGTCGATTTGCCGATGCCGGGGTCGCCGCCGATCAGCACGACCGCGCCATGCACGAGGCCGCCGCCCAGCACGCGGTCGAACTCGGCAATCCCGGTCGGCAACCGCTCTTCCGCCTGTGCCTTGACGTCCCCGAGGCGGATGGGCGCGCTGGTGCCCGCCAGCGCGGCATAGCGGTTGACGGGCTCCGGGCGCGCAGCCGGCGCCCGGCTTTCCTCGACCATGGTTCCGTATTCGCTGCAATGGGGGCAGCGACCGAGCAGACTCGCCGACTGCCCGCCGCAGCTCGAGCACACGTAAACGGATTTCGCTTTAGCCATGGTGTTCCAGGATCGGCACCCTCGGCGACAACGCGCACATCAGTTCGTAGCCCACCGTGCCAGCCGCCTTCGCCACGTCGTCAATCGGGCAACCTTCGCCCCACAGGGTCACCGGCGTGCCGATGCCCGCTTCGGGCAACTGCGTGATGTCGACGTACAGCATGTCCATCGCCACGCGACCCACCAGCGCGGCGGGCTGTCCACCGACCAGCAGCGGCGTACCGTTGGGCGCGTGGCGTGGATAGCCATCGGCGTAACCGCAGGCCACCACCCCGATGCGCGCGTTCTGGTACGCGGTGAACAGCCCGCCGTAACCCACGCGTTCGCCGGGCGTCAGATTCTGCACCGCGATCAGTTCACTCATCAGCGTCATTGCGGGCTTGAGGCCCAGCGATGCCGCGCTGGTCTCCGGAAACGGCGACGAACCGTACAGCATGATGCCGGGACGCACCCAGTCGAAGTGCGTCGTCGGGTAGCGCAGCACCGCCGCCGAATTGGCGAGTGACTTGGGCAGCGCGCTGTCGCCCACCGCGGACCAGAAGCGCTCCATCTGCCAGGCCACGCCGCGCGCGTCGTCGGCCTCGGCGAAATGCGACATCAGCGTGATCTGGCCGACCGAGGCGCAGCGGCGCAGACGCGCCAGCACGCCGGGCGCCGCCGCGATGTCGAAGCCCAGCCGGTTCATGCCGGTGTTGATCTTGAAGAACACGTCGAGCGGTACGCCGGCCCGGAAGGTTTCCAGCATCGCCAGCTGCGGCGCGCTGTGCACCACGATGGCCAGGCCCAGCGCGTCGGCAGTGACCAGTTCGGCAGCCTCGAACACGCCTTCCAGCAGCAAGATCCGCTGGCGGAAGCCCGCTTCGCGCAAGCGCACCGCGGACTCGATCTCCAGCAGCGCGTAGCCGTCGGTGTCGGCGAGCGCCTGCGCCGCGCGCAGCAGGCCGTGGCCGTACGCGCCGGCCTTCACGACCGAGAACAGCTTCGCATCCGGCGCTGCGCGGCGGGCGACCGACAGATTGTGACGCAGCGCGGTCAGATCGATGCGGGCGCGGATGGGGCGGGCCATTGTTTACGTGAGGCGAAAGACGAGGGACGAAAAAAACTATGCGGCCGGCACGACGTCGCGCATGCGTGCGGCCGCGAAGCCGGCGAAGGCGGAAATCAGGCGCGACCGGAAGTGCGCCTCGGGATAGACCAGCGAAAACGTGCGGATCAGGCGGGGCGCCAGCGGCACCGCGACCAGCGTGCCAAGCCGCGTCTCCTTGTCCACCGACGCGCGCGACATGACGGCCACGCCAGCACCGGTTTCGACCAGCCCCTTGATCGCCTCCGGGCTGCCGAGTTCCATCACCACGTTCAGGTCCTCGGGTGCGACCTGCTGGCCGCGAAAGTACTGGTCGGCAAACTCGCGTGTACCCGAACCGGACTCGCGTGAGATGTAGGGCGTGGCCGCGACCTCGCGCGGGGTCACGCTCGCTTTGCGCGCGAGCGGGTGCGCCGGTGCGCAAATCATCACCAGTTCGTCCTCGCCGAGGGGTTCCGTATGGACGCCGGGCAGATGGGCGGGCGACTCGATCAGCCCGAGGTCCAGCCTGCGGTCGGCGACCTGAGAGACGATCGTTTCGGAATTCGCGACCGTAAGCTGCGCCCGCACCTGCGGGTACTGCGCCCGGAACTCGCCCAGCACGCGCGGCAGGATGTACTCGGCAATGGTCATGCTCGCGCCCAGCAGCAGCGGGCCGCCGACCTCGCCCGTCAGTTCGTTCACCCGGGTGTCGAGCTCGCGCCCGAGCGCGAGGATCCGCTCGGCGTACGCATAGACCGTCTCCCCCGCGGGCGTCAGGCTGATGCGGCCGTGGTGGCGCTCGAACAGCCGCGTGTTGAAGTGCTCTTCCAGCTGCTTGACCTGGAAGGTGACCGCCGGCTGCGTCATGCACAGGACGTCGGCGGCTTTCGTAAACGAGAGCTGCTTCGCGACGGTATGGAAAACCTGGAGCCGGCGATCGGCCATGAGCGGCTGCGCGGACGCGGCAGTGAATGGAAATGGGGAAGACGATTATACGCAGTGCCGGCGATGCCGCGCCGCGACAGACCGGCATCGGCGCCACATGGTATAAAG
>CAZXNF010000244.1:0-5883 GCA_964641785.1 uncultured Streptomycetaceae bacterium
CACCGCGCCAGCGGCGGTTTGCCGGGGCGGCCTTTTCTTTGGTGACTTTCTTTTGGCCGAGCAAAAGAAAGACACCAGCCGCCGGGCTGCCCCCGGTGACGTTGAGCACTGTCGCGAGGACGCCCCATGACGTCAATTCGGCAAGTCCATAACAGGCTCTAGGGCGCGACGATCTTGTTGCGGAGCAGACCGAGGCCCGCGACCTCGGTTTCCATCACGTCGCCGACCTGCATGAACTCCGGCGGGTTACGGGCATGGCCGACGCCGGCCGGTGTGCCGGAGCAGAATACGTCGCCCGGTTCCAGCGTCAGCCCCAGCGACAGCTCCGCGATCAGGCGCGGGAGCTTGAAGTACATGTGCTTCGTGGACGAATCCTGCTTGACGACGCCGTTTACGCGGCAGGTCACGCGCAGGTCGGACGGATCGATCTCGTCGGCGGTCGCGATCCACGGCCCCATCGGGCAGGAGCCGTCGATGCTCTTGCCCTTGAACCACTGCTGGCCGTGCTGGCGCTGCAGTTCACGCGCGGAAACGTCGTTGATTACGGTGTAGCCGAACACGTGGTTCATCGCGTCCGCTTCGGCGATGTTCTTGCCGCCGGGCCCGAAGATCACGCCCAGTTCCACTTCCCAGTCGAGCTTCTGCGTCACTTTCGGATCGAGCACGATGTCGCCGTACGGCGCGTTCACCGCGGTCGGTGCCTTGCTGAAGAAGGCCGGGTGCGCGGGCATCTCCGTCACGTGCGGGCGCGCCTTCACGCCTTCCTCGAAATGCTCGACGTAGTTCCAGCCGACGCAGAACACGTTCTTGCGCGGGCGCGGGATGGGGGCGAGCAGCGTGAGGCCAGCGAGCGGCAGGTCGGCCATCGCGTTTTTCGCGAGATCGGCTACCGCCGCCAGCGCCGGCTTGCCGGCCGCGATCAGCGACAGCATGTCCGTGGGGTCGAAGGGCAGCCTCGCGCCTGACGCGGCGAGATCGACCACGCGGTCGTGGTTGCCGCGCAGCACGCCGACGCGGGAAGGTTTGCCGGGGGCGTCGGCGAAGGTCACGAGTCTCAAATGCTTCTCCTCTTGTTCAGTTCTTGATGATGGTTTTGAAACGTTCGGCGGCTTTCACCAGTTCCGCGGTGATGCCCGGCTCCCATGCGGAATGCCCGGCATCGGGAACGATGACGTACTCGGCCTCGGGCCAGGCTGCATGCAGGTCGTCGGCGGTGACGATCGGGCACACGCCGTCGTAGCGGCCCTGCACGATCATTGCGGGGATGTCGCGCAGTTTGCCCACGTTGGCGAGCAGCGCGTTTTCCGGCAGGAAGATGTCGTGCATGAAGTAGTGCGCTTCGATGCGCGCGAGACCAAGGGCGACGACGTCGCCGGCGAAGTAGGACACGGTGTCCGCGCTCGGCAGCAGTGTCGAGCAGGAGCCCTCGTAGACCGACCACGCACGCGCCGCCGGCATGTGCACCGCCGGGTCGGGATCGACGAGACGCCGGTGGAACGCCTTCAACAGGTCGCCGCGCTCCGCTTCGGGAATCACGCCGGCGAAGGCGCGCCAGGCCTCGGGGAAGAACGTGCGCAGACCGTAGAGGAACCAGTCGATCTCGGATTTCCGGCACAGGAAGATGCCGCGCAGGATGAGTCCGGTGCAGCGCCCGGGATGCGCTTCGGCGTAGGTGATCGCGAGCGTGGAGCCCCACGAGCCGCCGAAGACCAGCCAGCGATCGATGCCCAGATGTTGGCGCAGGCGTTCGAGGTCTTCGACGAGATGCGGCGTGGTGTTGTCGGTCAGTTCGCCGAGCGGGGTCGAGCGGCCGGCGCCGCGCTGGTCGTAGACGACGATGCGGTAGTGCGCGGGGTCGAAAAAGCGCCGGTGGTTGGGCGAGGCGCCCGCGCCCGGGCCGCCGTGCAGGAACACCACGGGCACGCCATCCGGGTTGCCGGACTGCTCCCAGGACATGGCATGCAGCCCGTCGAGCGCGAGCATGCCGGCGGCGTACGGTTCGAGCGGGGGATACAGGGTCGTGCGGGGGGCCGCGGAGAAATCGGGCATGGCGTGCGCTTCCGAGAGAGCGCGGACGTTATCACAGGGGCCGCCACGCGCTCAACGCCGCGGCCTGCTGGGACGCGCTAGTGGGGGATCGGCGCCTGCGCTTGCCGGCCGCGTCGCTCGGCCCCGGAATCAAAGGCCTTCAGCCATGCGTCCAGCGCGGCGGAGGCGCCGTCGAGATGCGCGAGCTGGCGCAGCGCGACGCGGCAGGCGATGCGTTCGGCACGGGTGGCGGGCGGACTGCGCGGCGGCGCATCGCCGGTACGTACCGCCGACCAGATCGACTGCTTGAAGCGGGCGAGCGCGGGGTCGCCGAAGCGGGCGAGCAGGGCCTGGAAGCGGGCGAAATCGTCGGCATCGAACGGCCGCGCGCGGCCGTGCTCGTCGCGCACCGGGTTGGCCGGATGCAGTGTGAGGCAGGGCGTGAGCGTACCGGGGATCGGCAGGTCGGCCGCGTGCACGCGGCGGCGCGCCACGAGATCCGGCAGCAGGTGGGTATGCGGCCCGTCGGGCGTGGTTTCGCCGTGCAGGGGTATGCGTTGCCAGATTTCGACGCGGCCCAGCGGTGAGCGCACGACGCGGTGCGGCTGGAACTCCGGCATGCGCGCGAGCGCAGTCGTGTCGCCATTGCCGAACAGCCGGCGGCCGGCCAGCCCGCGCAGGTAGGCGATCAGCGCGGCATCGGTGGTGCGCACAAGGAAATCGCAGCACGGCATGCCGAGCCCGAGATCGAACAGGAGGGCGTCGCGGTCTTCCGGGCGGATGGCGTCTGGATCGGGGCCGACTTCCGTCAATACTTCGCGCGCCGCGCCTTCGCCGGCGCCGACGGGCAGCCCGAACGCTACGCCCTGCTGCCAGGCGTCGGCGCGCGCCGACAGTGCTTCGAAGGCGTATCCGTTGGCGAACGAGGGCAGGATGATGCGGATCGCGCCGGCCGCATTCACGGCGGTCAGCGGATCGGGGTAGCGGGTCGCGCAGTCGGGGAGGTGCGAGAACTCCGCCAGCGCGCCGAACACGCCCATGCTCCAGCCGTTGCGCGGGTCGGCCAGTTCCTCCTCAAGGCAGCGTTGCAGTACTGCGAACTTCATCCGGCGGTACCGCTGCGTCGCGAGGTGTGCGGCGGGGTGCTCGGCCGCGGGGTGTGCGGTGGCGTGAGGGCCCGCGCGGGGCGCGGCGGGGTGACGGCCCGCGCGGAGTGCAGGCGGTGCAGCGTGAACCGCCGCACCACGGCCTTGCTGGCCTCAATGTGGGAGCGCACCAGCAGCCCGACCTGGTCGGCGCGGCGGCGGATGATGCCGCGCAGGATCTGCGCGTGTTCGTCGTAGGTGGCGTCGATGCGCGGCGCTTCCGTGAAGTCGAGCCGCCGCACGATGCGGATGCGCTCGGTGACGTCGCGGTGAACGCGGGTCATTTCGGGATTGCCCGCCGCCCGCATGAGATCCTGGTGGAAGGCCTCGTCGAGCACGCAGACGCGTACCGGGTCCTTCACGCGCTTGTCGGGCGTCACCAGCCAGGTATCCTTCAGCGCCTCGAAATCGGGCTTGTCCGGCTGTTCTACCAGCTTGCGCACGGCGGCGAGCTCGAGAATCACGCGCAGGTCGTAGAGGTTCTCGAGCGCCTCGAAGTCGAAGGGCTTCACCGCCCAGCCGTTGCGCGCCGACACCGTCAGGTAGCCCTCCTGCTCGAGCTTGAACAGCGCTTCGCGGACGGGCGTGCGCGACACACCGGTGCGGGCGGTGAGCTCGTTCTCGGAAAAGCGGTCGTCCGGCAGCAGGCGGAATTCGAAGATGTCGCTCTTCAGCCGTTCGTAGACCTGGGCCGCGGGATTGTTCTTGGCGACGAGCTTCATGCGCGCGATTTCGGTTTGCGGCCCGGCGCCCTGGCCTGTGCGCCGCCGACCAGGCAGTCGCGGGTGACGAGTGCCGCCAGCGCGGCTTCATCCAGCGCGCCCGTGCCGGCGGGACGCTGCGGCACCACCAGGTAGCGGATGTCGGCATTGCTTTCGTGCACGTAGACCGCCGTGCGCGCGGGCACGGTCACGCCGAGTTCCTTCAGCACCTTGCGCGGCTCGCGCACGGCGCGGGAGCGGAACTCCGGGTTGCGGTACCAGAACGGCGGCTGACCGAGGATCGAGCGCGGATAGCAGGAGCACAGCGAGCAGCAGATCAGATGGTGCACGCGCGGCGTGTTCTCCACGACTTTCAGTTGCGCTTCGCCGAACGGGATGCCGATGTCCGCCAGCGCGCGCTTGCCGTCCGCGAGCAGTTTCTTCTTGAACGCTTGATCGGTCCAGGCCTTGGCCACGATGCGGGCGCCGACCTGCGGGCCGCGTTTGGCGGCGGTCGCCAGCAGGTTGAGGATCTCGGTCTCGGAGATGACGCGCTTCTCGACCAGCAGTTCGCGCACGGCCTGCGCGGCGAGGTCGTAGTAGCCGCGTGCGGCCGGCTTGCGTGGTTTCGGCTTAGCCGCCACGCAGGTTTCCCGCGGCCGGTTCCAGCCAGTGTTCGTAGACTTCGAGGTACAGGCGGTCGCCGCGGCTACCCGCGTAGTCGGGCCACACGTCGTGCTGCCGGAACACCACGCGGTAGTTGTGCACGGCCGGGCCGCCGGTGCGGCCGTAGGCGATTTCTTCCGGGTTGAGGAAGGTGCCGACCCAGGTCTCGACGACGCCGGTCTTGCCACGGATGAAGGACGGCGTGCGGACGTGGCCCGTCTTGCGCGGGTTGCGCACGCGCACGCGCTGGCCGGGACGGAACATGGGCATGCTCATCGTGCGCGCCGGGGTTTGGGCTCGCTGCGCTGGCGTTCGCGTTCGCGAAGTGTGATGTGCGCGATGCGCGCATCCAGTTCTTCGCGGCTCACGATGCCCTTTTCCTCAAGCAGGTAGAGCAGGGCTTCGACGCGCCGCTCGTAGAAGGACAGCGCCTTGTACTTTTCCGCGCCGAAACTTTCGTAGGCCCGGCGCAGTTCGTCCACATAGGTCATGCGCCGGCCGGCGTCCGCCAGCAGGTTGCGGACGATCTCGGCCTGCGCTTCCCAGCCGTCGAAGGTTTCGGGCAGCTTGCGCACCCGGCCGGCGGGCTGGCCCCCGATGTCGTGATAACCGCGCATGCCCGATGTTACGCCACGAGCATGCTCACGTGCGCCGCCACCACGCGCCAGCCTTCCGGCATGCGCACCCAGGTCTGCATCTGGCGGCCGATGCGGCCGCCGCGGGTGAACTGCACGCTGGCGGTCGCGGCATCGTGTCCGAAGGTGGTGACGACCTGTCGCTCTACGGTCCGTTCGAGTCCCGTCGCGGGGCGTGCGCCGCGATAGCGGGAAATCTCGTCGTAGCCGTAAAGCAGCTCGCCCGGTCCGTAACGAATGGTATGCGGGCTCGCCCAGAACAGCTCGTTCAGGACGGCGACATCGTTTGCCATCAGCGCCTGTTCGTAGCGCGCAAGGGCGATGGTGACTTCGGCGACGATATCGGGGATGTTGATTTGCATGGGACCGGTCTCCTGCCCAGAGATTAACCCAGAGCCAGAGGCGCACGACGGCGCGTCTGGGGCCGGGCGGGGTCCTATAATCGCGGTCTGTACAGATGATCGGAGGCGTTTAATGGACGAGGAAATCCGGAAGGCGGCGCTGGAGTACCACCGCCATCCCGTGCCCGGCAAGATTGCGGTGACGCCCACCAAGGGCCTCGTCAACCAGCGCGATCTCGCGCTCGCCTACACGCCGGGCGTCGCGGCGGTCTGCGAAGCCATCGTCGCGGATCCGGCCGAGGCCAGCGCGCTCACGGCGCGCGGCAATCTCGTTGCCGTCATCACCAACGGCACCGCCGTGCTGGGC
>CAZXNF010000245.1:0-5872 GCA_964641785.1 uncultured Streptomycetaceae bacterium
AGGATGGGGGCGAGCGATTTTGCCCCCTCCCTAACCCTCCCCCGCGCTGCGCGCATGGGAGGGGATCTGCGAAAAATTGCTTAAGTAAGTGCCATTCGGGACAGACCACGATTTCAGAAGCTCGTCAGCCGTAGCTGACCGCGCCCGTCCGCTGGTTTCATCGACCGTACTGCTCGCGCGCCGCCGCGGCGCTGACCTTACCGTCGGCCACGTCGTCCACCACACGCTGGCGGCGCGCCGGATCGCCGTAACCACCGCCGCCGGGCGTCTGCACGATCACGCGGTCGCCCTTGTTCAGCACCGTCAGCGCCTTGGAGGGAATGACTTCCTCGCGGCCGTCGGCGCGCAGGATGACCGAATGCGCCGAAGCGCCCGGCTGCCCACCCGCAAGCCCCTGTGCGGCGCTGAAATGGCGCTCGCCGCGATGCGTGAAGGTCACGCCGTCGGCCAGGATTTCGTATTCACGCACTACACCCAGGCCGCCGCGAAACTCGCCGGCGCCGCCCGAGTCCTTGCGCAAAGCCACGCGGTGCAGCCGGATGGGCGCTTCCATTTCCAGCGCTTCGGCCGGCAGGTTCATGCAGTTGCTCGCGTCGGTATCCACCACGTCAACACCATCGTGCCCGGCCGCGGCGCCGCTGCCGCCGGCGATAAGTTCGCCGCAGATGTAGCGCTCGCCGTTCGCGCGGAAACCGCCGAAGGCGACGATCAGCAAGGTGCCCGCCGCCGGCGCGGCCACGCGGTCCGGCAGTACTTCCGCCAGCGCGCTCACCATGGAAGTTGCGACGCGCTTGATGGTCGAGGTGCGGGCGTTGACGGGGGCCGGCTCGACAGGATTCACCAGCGACCCCTTGGGCAGGGTCAGGCTCACCGGGCGGAAGCAGCCGCCGTTGGTGGGAATCATCGGGTCGGTCAGCACCCGCACGGCGTAGTACGCCGCCGCCTGAGAACCCGACGGCACGCAGTTCATCGGCCCCTGCACCTGCGGCGAAGTACCCGTCAGGTCGAAGGCGATGGTGCCGTCCCGGATGGTGACGGCGACCTCGATGCGCAAGGGCGTGTCGAGCTCGATACCGTCGTTGTCCATCACGTCGACGTAGCGGTAAGTGCCGGCCGGAATCTTGCGCAACGCCTCGCGCGTCATGATCTCGGAACGGTCGAGCAACTCTTCGAACACGGCCGTAAGCAGTTCGCCGCCGTAGCTGTCGGCCAGCGCCTGCAGACGGCGCGCACCGACGTTGCACGCGGCGAGTTGCGCGTTGAGGTCGCCCAGCAGCGTGTCCGGCAGCCGCGAGTTCTGGCGCAGGATCGCCACCATGGTTTCGTTGTATTCACCCGCCTCGCGGAACTTCAGCGGCGGGATGCGCAGCCCTTCCTGAAAGATCTCGGTAGAGTTGGGCGGCAGCGAGCCGGGCGAAGTGCCGCCGACGTCGCCGTGGTGCGTCATGGTCGCCGACAGCGCGATGATGCGGCCGCGATGGAAGATCGGCGTCATGATCGCGATGTCCGGCAGGTGCGTGCCACCGCAGTACGGGTCGTTGAGGATGTAAGCATCCCCCTCGCGCATGCTGTCCAGCGGGTACTTGCGCACCATGGACTCGATGGTCGGGATCAGCGTTGCCAGGTGCACGGGGATCGCGCAGGCCTGCGCCAGCGTCTCGCCGCTGACGGTGAACAGGCTCGCGGAGGTATCGAGGCCTTCCTTGACGATGGGCGAGAACGAGCTTTTCAGCAGCGTCAACTCCATCTCGTTGGCGATGCCTTCGAGCTTGTTGCGGATCACCTCCGCGGTGATCGGGTCGACCACTTCGTTGCGCGCAGCACGGTTCATGCCGGTTCCTTCGTCGTTTCGAATGTCAGCATCAGGGTCCCGCCGTCGTCCACGTCGCCCCGCCAGCCGGGTTCGACCACGGTGGTGGTGTCAGCCTGCTCGACGATCGCCGGGCCGTGGAAACGCGTGCCCGGCGAAAGGCGGCTCCGTTCGTAGACTGTTGCCATCACGAACTCCGGCGACTGTTCGGTGAGGATGCGGCGATGGCCCTTGACCGGATCGCCCGCTGCCGGCACGTAGCGATCGTGCGCGCCCACCGCGGCCGCGGTGTCCAAACCCGCTGCGGCCTGCTGCACCGACCGCAGGTTCACGAATTTGACCGGTCCTTCGACACTGTGGCCGTAGACCCGGTTGTGCGCGGCGTAGAAATCGCGCCGCAGTTGCGCGATGACATCTTCCGCCGCCAGCGTGACCGGAACTTCCAGGTGATGGGACTGCCCGACGTAGCAGACGTCGGCGAGGTATTGCACTTCCACGCTGCCGGGCGCGATGCCTTCGATCTGCATCAGCTCGCGGCACTGCGCGTCGAGTGTCGCGTATTCGCGCACGAGATCCTCACGGCTCACGGCATCAAGAGTGGCGTGCAACGCGGTCGCCGCTTCGTGCTCCACCGGCGCGGCCAGCAGCCCTGCCGCCGACAGCACGCCCGGGTGCAGCGGCACGATGATCTGCCGCATGCCGAGCTCACGCGCGAGCGCGCAGGCATGCACCGGCCCCCCGCCGCCCAGCGGCACCAGCGCGAACTGGCGCGGATCGACGCCGCGCCTGACCGACACGAAGCGGATGCCCTCCGCCATGTTGGCGTTGACGACGCGATGGATGCCGAGCGCCGCCTGCGCGGCCGGCATCCCCAGCGGCCCGGCGATCACGCGCTCGATGGCCTCCCGCGCCAGCGCTGGCTGCAGCTTGAGCGAGCCCGCGGCGAAGTATTCCGGGTCCAGATAACCCAGGACGATCGAGGCATCGGTTACCGTCGGTTCGCGGCCGCCGTGGCCATAGCAGGCAGGACCGGGCTCCGAGCCCGCGGACGCCGGCCCGACGCGCAGCGATTTGGCGCCGTCCAGCCACGCCAGGCTGCCGCCGCCCGCGCCGATCGCATTGACGTCAACCATGGGCACGCGCACCGCGTAGCCGTCGAGATTGCCTTCGTCGGCGATCAGCGGCTTGCCCTGTGCGACCAGCGCGATGTCCGCGCTGGTGCCGCCGATATCGATGGTGATGAGATCGTGCCGGCCCGCCAGCGCGCCCGCCATGCGCCCGCCGATCACGCCGGCGGCGGGACCGGACAGGAACAGCCGCACCGGCCGACGGCGCGCGATGCGCGACGACGCGACGCCGCCGCGCGACTGCATGATCTGGAGCGGGGCGCCGACCTTCTGCGCGGACAGATCGGCTTCCATGTTCTCCAGGTAGCGGTCGATCACCGGCTTCACGTAGGCGTCGAACGCCGTGATGCAGGTGCGCTCGTACTCGCGGAACGCCGGGTCCACCTCGGATGACAGCGACACCATCAGCGCCGGATGCCGTTCACGGATGATCTCCGCCACGCGGCGCTCGTGCGCCGGGTTGAGATAGGAGAACAGAAAGGACACCGCGATCGCCTTCACGTCCTGCGCGGCGAGCTCATCGACGGCCTTGGCCACCGCGGTCTCGTCCAGCGGCGTCAGTACTTCGCCCGCCGCCGACACGCGCTCCGGCACCTCGCGGCGCCGCCGACCCGGCGCGAGGAACACCGGTGTTTCCGGTTCGAGGATGGCGCGATAAACCGCGCGCCGGTTCTGGCGCCCGATCTCGAGCAGGTCCTTGAAGCCTTCAGTGGTGATGAGGCCGATACGCGCGCCCTTGCGCTCGAGCACAGCATTGGTCGCGACGGTCGTACCGTGCACGAAACGCCGGATCTGCTCCGGCGCCACGCCCCAGTGTTCCGCCATGTACTGCACGGCGTGCAGTACCCCGACGCTGGGATTGGCGCGCGTAGTCGGAATCTTGACGAGCTTCAGCTCGCCGCTGCTGCTGCGGCAGACGACGTCGGTGAAGGTGCCGCCGATATCGACGCCGACGGCGAAGGTTTCAGGTCCAGTCTGACCCATGCTCATGCGCTGCACTCTGTCGCTCACTGCCCCTGGCCGTCACGTTCGCCTCGCTGCCGTGGCGGAGACGGGCTGCCCATGCCAAATGCCGTTCTTCCGAGTGTATCCGCACCGCTGGCGCCGGTGCGCGCACCAATCAGGCGCATCCGCCCCTCCGCTTCAGTGCGCAGGGCCCGTGAAGGTGGTCATCCCGCGCCTGACGCCGGCATTCCGCCGTCGCGGCGCAGCGATTCCCGGCAGGCGCCGGCTTTTTAAAGGAGCATCATTGCCGTCCAATACGGTGCATGCCGCCGCGCCGTTTCCCCCTCGCTGCGAGGGCACCGCGAGTCGTGTCGTTGGTCGTCGAAAAAAAACGAGTGGTCGCACGGGTATGCCCTCGGCGGCCGGCAAACCTCGCTACAATTCATCGTCAGACACGAATGGCACTTACTTAAGGTTCCTTCTCTCGCTTGCAGGGGAAGGCCAGGACGGGGGGGAGCGATTTTGCCCCCTCCCTGACCCTCCCCCGCGCTGCGCGCAAGGGAGGGGATCTGTGAAAAATTGTTAAGTAAGTGCCATTCTCGTCAGACACCAACCAGAGTGGCGCCCTCTCACTGCAAGCGAACGATCGCTTTTCCCAACACCAGCACCTCATGATCAATGCAGCCATCGTCGGGCTCGGCCGCTGGGGCCAGAACCTCGTCAACAGCATCCAGGGCAAGAGCGACAAAATCCGCATCGTGCTGGGCGTCGCCCGCACGCCCGCCAAGGCGGAGGCCTACGCCCGTGAAAAGGGCTTTCCGCTGGTGGACAGTCTGGAAAAAGCACTGGCCGACCCGAACGTCCAGGCGGTGATCCTCGCCACGCCGCACAGTGCGCATGCCGCGCAGATCGTCGCCGCGGCCAAGGCCGGCAAGCATGTCTTCACCGAGAAGCCCTTCACCCTGACCGCGACGTCCGCTACCGAAGCGGTCAGCGCCTGCAAAAAGGCGGGTGTCACGCTGGCCGTCGGCTTCAACTGGCGCTTCCAGCCGGCGCTGCAGGCCATCAAGCGCATGCTCGATGACGGCACGCTCGGCAAACCGCTGCACGTGGAAGGCAACTTCAACGGCCCCAGCGTGTACCGCGTGCCGAAGGGGCACTGGCGCCAGAAGCGCGATGAAGGCCCGGCCGGAGGCATGACCGGCCGCGGCGTGCACGTGGTCGACGCTTTCCAGTATCTGGCCGGTCCGGTCGCCACCCTGCACGCCCAAAGCTATCGCCGCGCGCTCGATTACGGCACCGACGACACGACCTCGATGCTGCTGCGCTTCAAGAGCGGCGTCACCGGCTACCTCAGCACCGTCATCGCCACCGCCGAAACCTGGAGGATGCAGATCTTCGGCACCAAGGGTTGGGCTGAAGTCGGCGACGTCGAGCACCTCTCCACCTGGCAGTTGCGGGTCTGCACCTACGACCCCGCGCAGCCCTACGTCCACGTGAAGCCACAGACGATAACGTTCCCCGCCACCAGCACCGAGCGCGCGGAACTGGAGCACTTTGCGGATGCCGTTGCCGCCCGCAAGCCGCTCGCGGTCGCCGGCGGCGACGAAATCCACGGTGTCGCCATCCTCGAAGCCGTGCTGGCCTCGGCCAAGGCCGGCACGACGGTGAAGGTCGGTGCAAGCGCACCGTTACGCAAAAAAACGGTCAAACCGAAAACCCCGGCCAAAAAGACCGCCAAACGCCCCGTCAGGAAAAAGTAACCAGGAGACCGCCATGCCTCTGCTGCGACTCGTTACCTCAGTTCTCGTCTGCGCCGCCTGCACGAGCGCCGCGGCCCAGAACTACCCCGCCAAACCGGTCCGCATGATCGTCCCCTTCCCGGCCGGCGGCGCCACCGACATCATTGGCCGCATCGCGGCGCAGAAGCTCGCCGAGGCGATGGGCCAGCAGTTCGTGGTCGACAACCGAGGGGGCGCGGGAGGAACCA
>CAZXNF010000246.1:0-5848 GCA_964641785.1 uncultured Streptomycetaceae bacterium
CCGCAAGTCGTGGAACTGACCTACGAGCGCGGCGACATCGTGGCCGTCGACGGCCGGCGCATGACGGCGGCGAAGGTGCTGGAGAAACTCAACGCCCTCGGCGGCAAGCACGGCGTCGGCCGGCTCGACATGGTGGAAAACCGCTACGTCGGCATGAAGTCGCGCGGCTGCTACGAAACGCCCGGCGGCACGATCATGCTGCGCGCGCACCGCGCGATGGAATCCATCACGCTCGACCGGGAAGTGCTGGCGCTGAAGGACGACCTGATGCCGCGCTACGCGCGGATGATCTACAACGGCTACTGGTTCAGTCCCGAACGCAAGCTGCTGCAGTCGCTGATCGACGATTCGCAGGCGCCTGTCAACGGCAAGGTGCGCGTCAAGCTTTATAAAGGGACCGTCACGACCGTCAGCCGCACGTCGCCCAACTCGCTGTTCGACCCGGCGATCTCGACCTTCGAGGACGACCGCGGCGCCTACGACCAGCGCGATGCGGAAGGCTTCATCCGGCTGAACGCGCTGCGTCTGCGCATCGCCGCAAAGCTGGGGAAAAAGCGCTAGCGGCACATCCACGGGCGGCGCGGTAGACTGCGGCCCGGCCCCCGCCTTCAGGTTTCCACCATGCCCTCATTCGACATCATCTCCGAAGTCAACCAGGTCGAAGTGCGCAATGCCGTCGACCAGTGCAACAAGGAAGTCACCAACCGCTTCGACTTCAAAGGGTCGGACGCCCGCGTCGAGATCGGCGATGAATCCGAATCGCTCATCGTCTTTGGCGACGACAACTTCAAGATCGGTCAGGTGCGCGACGTCCTGATCGGAAAGCTCACCAAACGCAGCGTGGACATCCGCTGCTTGAAGGCCGAGGAGCCGGAGAAAATCGGCGGCGACAAGGCGAAGCAGGTCATCCTGGTACGCACGGGCGTCGAGCAGGAACTCGCCAAGCAGATCGTGAAGATGGTGAAGGACGCGAAGTTGAAGGCGCAGGCCAGCATCCAGGGCGATGTCGTGCGCATCACCAGCCCCAAGAAAGACACGCTGCAGGAAGTCATCACGCTGATGAAGCGCGGCATCACCGACTTCCCTCTTCAGTTCAAGAATTTCCGCGACTGAGGTCACCTCCGCGGTGCCCGCGGCTTCCGGACCGGCCTCGACCGCGCCCGCACTCGGCGCGAAGATTGCGTTTGCCGTGCTGCTCGCCGGCGCCTGCGCCTTCGCGATCGGGACCTTCGTGCATCGCACGGTCGCCGAACTCGACGACGCCCTGACCTGGTCCGATCACACCTACGACCTGATCACCCGCATTGAAGGCCTCGAGAACCGCCTGCTGACGGCCGAGAACGCCCAGCAGAGCTACGTGCTGACCGGCGACGCGAGCTACCTCGCGCTCGCGCGCAAGGCGCGGACCGAACTCGATACGCAGTTCGCCAGCCTGCGCGTGCTTTCCGCCGGCAACCCCGCCATGAAGGAGGCCGTGGCCACGCTTGAGCCACTGGTCGCGCGCAGGGACGCCGAACTCGAAAGCACCACCACCGCGCGGGGCCGCGGACTGGATGCCGCCGGGGCCAGCGCCCGCGCGAGCGAGGCGCGGCGCACCACGGACGACCTCCGGCAGGCGCTGGAAGGCCTCAAGCAGCAGCAGTGGGATCTGCTCGACGCGCGCCTGTCCCGCAAGCGGGCTATCGTCGACCGCAACGGACTCGCCATGGCGGCGGTCGCGGCGATCAACGCACTGTTCCTCGCGTTCATCGCCTACCTGATCACCGCGGACGTGATGGAAGGTCGCCGCTACCAGCGCTTCATCGCCGGGCTGGCCTTCCGCGACACGCTGACCGGACTGCCCAACCGCGCGGCGCTCGAGGCACGGCTGACCGCCGCGCTGAACAATGGCGCCCGGCACGAGCAGCCCGTGGCGCTCCTGCTCGCCGACCTCGACGATTTCAAGCGGTACAACGATGCGCACGGCCGCGACGCCGGCGACGCCGCCATCATCGCGATCGCAGCGCGGCTCGCCGGCATGGGCCGTGGCCCCAACCTGGTGGCGCGCATGCCGGACGACCGCTTCATGGTGCTGCTGGCCGATCTCGAAGGTCCCCAAGGAGCCGCCGCCACCGCCCGCAGGATCATTGCCGCCGTGGGCGAGCCGCTTACGTCGCTCAAGCTCGCGGGCGGCCATTCGCTCACGCTGAGCGCCAGCGTCGGCATCAGCGCTGCGCCGGCGGACGGCACGGACGTCACCGCCCTCCTCCGCCATGCCGAAACCGCGATGTTCAACGCCAAGGCCGCCGGCAAGGGCACTTACCGTTTCTACCAGTCGCCGGACCGCCCCGGCGCCACCGACAGCAGCGTCGTCAGCGTTTGAGGTTCTCGAGCCAGCGCTCGTAGACCGCTTCGGCGACGGCGTGCAGCGCGGCGACCCGCGTGTCGAGATCCCGCTGGATGTCCACCGGCGCCTGCACGCCCGGCGAGTCTTTCGCGGCCTCAATCTCGCGCCGGCCGCCGCGGCACCACACGCGGATCAGGTTTTCCGTCATTTCGATGTGGCATTGCAAGCCCAGATGCGGGCCCAGCGCGAAGGCCTGATTGGAACAGTGTGCGCTCGCCAGCACGCGTGTGGCGCCCGGCGGAATCGAGAAGGTCTCGCCGTGCCAGTGGAAGGACAGGAACTTCGGCGCGGCGTGGCCGAACCAGCGCTGCGCCTCCGGCCCCGGCTCCAGCACGCAATCGCCCCAGCCGATCTCCTTGACCCGATTCGCCGTAACCGCGCCGCCGAGCGCCTTCGCCATCAATTGCCCGCCGAGGCAGTGGCCCAGCATCGGCACTTCCGCCGTGCGCGCGGCGCGGATCAGGTCGAGCACTGGAGGGATCCACGGCAGGTCGTCGTTCACGCTCATCGGCCCGCCCATAAACGCCAGCCCGGCAAACGCGGACGGATCGGCGGGGGCCAGCTCGCCCTCGTCCAGCTTCACGACCTGCCAGGGAATCCCGCGCCGGTCGAGGACGGTGGCAAAATAGCCGGGCCCTTCGGTGCGGGCGTGCCGGAAAATGGCAACTTTTTTCATGGACTCTGTGGAATCGACCGGATGAACGGGTGGAATGACGGGAATGGTATGCGATTCGCCGCGGTATTCCTATGCGCGCTGCCCGCGCTCGCGTCCGCTGCCGAGATCCAGATCCTCGGCCTGATGACCGGCAAGGCCGTCGTCCAGATCGACGGCAGCAAACAGCGCACGCTGTCGGTGGGCGATACCACGCCCGACGGCGTCAAGCTGATCTCCGCCAACTCCCGGCAGGCCGTTTTCGAGGTCAACGGCAAGCGCCAGACCATGACCATGGGCGCGACGATGATGTTCGCCGGCGGCGGCGGCATCCCGGCAGACCGCCAGCGCGCGGTGCTGGCGGGCAACAATCAGGGCCATTTCGTGATGACCGGCGCGATCAACGGCATCGGCGTGCGCTTTCTGGTGGATACCGGCGCAACGGTAGTCGCGATGTCGATGGACGAGGCCAAACGCCTTGGCATCAACTACCAGGCCGGCCAGAAAACCATGACGATGACCGCGAACGGCGTGGTCCCGAGCTACAAAGTGAAGCTCGACAGCGTGAAGGTTGGCGAGATCGACCTGACCAACGTGGACGGCATGATCGTGCCGGCGTCGATGGGGGTGGTCCTGCTGGGGATGAGTTTCCTCAACCGCACCGAGATGAAACGCGACGGCGACCAGATGACGCTGACGCGGAAGTACTAGCAGCGGCCCGCGCGCCGCCTTACTTCACCGGTGGCTTGCCGGCGGCCATCGACAGCAGGTGCCCGAACTTCGTGCGCTTGGTTTCGAGGTAGCGCTGGTTGGCGTCGCGCGGGGGCGCCTCGATCTGCACGCGCTCGGCGACCTTCAGGCCGTAGTCTTCCAGCGCGGCGACCTTGTCCGGATTGTTGGTCATGAGCCGCACCTGGCGCACGCCAAGGTCTAGCAGGATGTGGGCGCCCGCCGTGTAGTCCCGCATGTCGGCGGCAAATCCCAGCGCATGATTGGCCTCCACCGTGTCCATGCCCTGGTCCTGCAAGGCGTAGGCGCGCACCTTGTTGAGAAGCCCGATGCCGCGCCCCTCGTCGAACATGTAGACGATCACGCCGCGGCCCGCCTGCTCCACCATCCGCATGGCGGCATCCAGTTGCTCGCCGCAGTCGCAGCGCTCGGAGCCGAACACGTCGCCGGTCAGGCACTGCGAATGCAGGCGCACCAGCACGGGCTCGTCGCCCTTCAGATCACCTTTGACCAGCGCGACGAACAGGGTGGCCTCAAGACTGTCGCTGTAGACCATCAAGCGGAAGGTGCCCGCCTTGCTGGTCGGCAGCACGGTTTCGGAACGGCGGCGGATCTGCCGCTCGTGGCGCCGGTAGACGATCAGGTCCGGAATCTTCAGGATGCGAATGCCGTGCGTGGCGGCGAAGCGCTCGAGGTCGGGCATCCGCGCCATCGTGCCGTCAGGCTGCATGATCTCGCAGATCACGCCGGCCGGTTTGAGGCCCGCGAGGCGCGCGAGGTCCACCGCCGCCTCGGTGTGGCCGGGCCGCACCAGCACGCCGCCGTCGAGCGCCCGCAGGGTCTGCAGGCGTCCGGGTCGGATCAGGTCCTGCGGCTTGGTCGTTTCCGCCAGCGCCACCGCGATGGTGCGCGCGCGGTCGTGCGCCGACATGCCGGAGCCGACGCCTTCGCGTGCGTCGATGGGCGTGGCGAAGGCGGTGCCGAACTTCGCCTGGTTGCCCTGGTCGTCGATGATGAGGGAGAGTCCCAGCTCGCGCATGCGTTCTTCGGTCAACGCGAGCGACACCAGGCCACGGCCGTGCGTCGCCATGAAGTTGATGGCCTCGGGCGTGGCGCGTTCGGCGGCGACGAACAGATCGCCTTCGTTCTCGCGTGTCTCGTCGTCGACCAGGATCACCATGCGGCCGGCGCGCACGTCGGGCAGCAGGGCTTCGATCACGGATTCGCTGGTTTTGGCCGGTCCGCTCATGCTCTGGCGATCAGGCGCATGAACTCGGCGCGTGTCTTGTCCACGTTGAATTCGCCGGTGAAGGCCGAGGTGGTCGCGGTCGAATGCTGCTTCTGGATGCCGCGCATGACCATGCACATGTGCTGGGCCTCGATCACCACCGCCACGCCCTGCGGCTGGAGCGCCTCCTCGATGCTGTCGCGGATCTGCACCGTCAGGCGCTCCTGCACCTGCAGGCGCCGCGCGAAGGCATCGACCACCCGCGGGATCTTGGACAGGCCGACGATGCGGCCGTTGGGGATGTAGGCAACGTGCGCCTTGCCGAAGAAGGGCAGCACGTGGTGCTCGCACATCGAATAAACCTCGATGTCCTTGACGATCACCATCTGCCGGTAATCCTCGTTGAACATCGCCGAGCGCAGGATCGCCGCCGGATCGAGCCGGTAGCCCTGGGTCAGGAACTGCATGGCCTTGGCGTAGCGCTCGGGCGTCTTCAGCAGGCCCTCGCGCGCGGCGTCCTCGCCGAGTTCCTCCAGGATGCCGTGGAAGTGCCCGGCGATGCGGGCCGTCACCTCCGGATCGGGCGCGACGGCAACCGACGGCGACGGCGTTTCCGCGCCATCGGTCGGTGCAACCATCCGGGGTTTGAGGCTCATGCAGGACTCCACGCGTGCTGGCGACGGGTTGCGGACAGGGCCGGCAGTATACTCCGCTGCCCCCGGTCAGCCGGCGAGGTGGGTGCGGACGCTTTTGACGATTCCGTCCTTGTCGAGCCCGCAATGCGCGAGTTGCAGCGCCGGGTCTCCCTGGTCGACAAAATGGTCGGGGAGGCCGAGTTGCAGCACCGGCACGG
>CAZXNF010000247.1:0-5835 GCA_964641785.1 uncultured Streptomycetaceae bacterium
TCGCTGGACAGCGAGGAACTGAAGCCCTTCCAGCGTTATCTGCCCCAGCCCGGGATCGACCCCACCCTGCGCAACCAGGGGAACCCGCCGCAGGTGCGCATGAAGGACGGAGATCTCGCGCTGGAACCGGTCGGCCGCCGGTAACCCCCCCCCTCCCGGGAACGGTCATGAGCCTGTTGATGAAAGCGCTGGAAAAGGCCGCCAAGGACCGGCAGGCAAGCGGTGCGCCCGGCGGCGGCGAACTGTCGCTGGAACCGATCACGCCTGCGGCAAGCGCTGCGGCACCGTCGGCCCCGCCCGCCGCGCCCGCCGCGCCGGCGGCGCGGTCCGCCGCGGGGGGCGCACGCAGCGGCGCCACGCGCGACCAGTCGCAAGCCGCCACCGTCTTGCAGGCGAGTCAGCGGGTCTCGCGACCCGGTGCGTTGTCTTTCCTCACCAACCGTCCGGTCTACGCGATCGGCGGGCTCGCGGCGCTGTTTCTGGCCGGTTTCGGCGTCTACGTCTACCTGCAGATCGCGCACCCCGCGCTACTGAACAACCTGTTCGCGTCGACGCCGCCGCCGGCCGCAACGCAACCACCGCCGGGTACGGTGGCGCCGAACCCGCCGGGACAGGTCAGCGGCAGCGCGTCAACGACACCGCCTGCCGCGCCCGGCGCCTCGCCCCTCGCGCCGTCGGTGCTGACGACGGCGACCCCGCCGCCGCCCGCCGATCCCGCCGGTGCCAAACCGCCGCTGACGACCGCGGCCGCCGCGGCTGTCGCCGCGGGCGGCGCAGTGGCTGCTGCGCCGGCCCGTCCGGCGCGCGCCGCCGAACCACCGCCCGAGGCTGCGCCCGCGCAGAGCGCCGCCGACCGCAGCGGTATCCGCATTCAGCGCGGCGGCGCCGGTCCGACCCTGAGCCCCGTGCTGGCCGAGGCCTACCAGGCGCTGGAAGGCGGTCGCCTGGACGTCGCCCAGCGCCAGTACCAGCAGGTGCTGCGCGGGGAGCCGCGCAACGTGGACGCCCTACTCGGCCTCGCCTCGGTGGCCGCGCAGCAGGGGGACATCGAGACCACGACCAGGTACTACGGCCGTATCCTGGAAATCGACCCGCGCAACAGCATCGCGCAGGCCGGGCTGCTCAGCATGACCGGCGTCGCCGATCCGCTGACGACCGAGTCGCGCCTGAAGCAGCTGATCGCACGTGAACCCTCCGCCTACCTGTACTTCACGCTGGGCAACCTCTATGCCGATCAGAAGCAATGGGCTGCCGCGCAGGCCGCTTATTTCCAGGCGCATACCCTGGAACCGGCCAACCCCGACTACGCCTACAACCTTGCCGTCGGCCTCGAGCACCTGAACCAGCCGCGGCCTGCGCTCGGTTTCTACCGCCAGGCCGTGAAGCTTGCGCAAGCCCGCGGTAAAGCGAACTTCAGCGTACCCGGGGCGCAGAGCCGCATCGGCGTACTTGAGAAACTCGGCACCGAGTAGCGGCGCGCCGCACGGCGCCATGATCGCCGTGCGCTGAACCACGGCGCCGCTACCCGCCCCGTTCCACCGTCCGACATGGCCGAACAGCGCAAGAAACTCAGACTCGGGGAACTGCTGGTCCAGCAGGGCCTGATCACGACCGATCAGCTCGGCATCGCGCTGGCCGAGCAAAAGCACAACAACATTCCGATCGGCCGCCTGCTCGTGCGGCTGGGCTTCGTCACCGAAGCCGCCATCCGCGACAACATGGCGCGCACGGTCGGCCAGGAGGCGATCGACCTCGCGCAGGTGGTGGCCGACGGCGACGCGCTCGCGCTGGTGCCGCAGGACTTCGCGCGCCGCCACCGCCTCCTGCCGATCGCCTGGGACGCCGCGAACAACCAGTTGACGATCGCGACGACGCAGATGTTCAACATCGTCGCCATCGACCAGTTGCGCGCGCTGCTGGGACAGCGCGTCGAACTGAAGACGCTGGTCGCATCCGAAGCGCAACTCGAGGAATTCAGCGACCAGTTCTACGGCTACGAGCTCTCGGTCGACGGCATCCTGAAGGAAATCGAGACCGGCGAAATCGACTACCAGAGCCTGCAGACCGCCGGCGGCGACGAATACACGCAGCCGGTAGTGCGCCTGGTCAACGCGCTGCTGGTGGATGCGGTCAAGCGCGGCGCGTCCGACATCCACTTCGAGCCGGAATACGCCTTCGTGCGCATCCGCTACCGCATCGACGGCGTGCTGGAAACCGTGCGCAGCCTGCACAAGACCTACATGCCCGGGATGACCGTGCGCTTGAAAGTCATCAGCGAAATGGACATTGCCGAGACGCGCGCGCCGCAGGACGGCCGCCTCGGCCTCACGCTCAACGGCCGCCCGATCGACTTCCGGGTGTCCACGCATCCGACGATCCACGGCGAGAACATCGTGCTGCGGATTCTCGACCGCGAAAAATCCATCATCAGCCTGGACAAGATGAACCTGCCGGAGAGCACCCTGCAGCGGCTGAACCTGATGCTGTCGCGCCCGGAGGGCATCCTGATCGTCACCGGCCCGACCGGCAGCGGCAAGACCACCACTCTGTATTCCCTGCTCGCCCAGGTCAACGACGAGACCGTCAACATCATGACGCTGGAGGACCCGGTCGAGTACCCGGTGAACCTGATGCGGCAGACCTCGGTGAACGATGCCGTGCACATGGACTTCGCCAACGGCATCCGCTCGATGATGCGGCAGGACCCGGACATCATCCTGGTCGGCGAGATCCGCGACCGCGACACCGCCGAGATGGCGTTCCGCGCCGCCATGACCGGCCACCAGGTGTTCTCGACCCTGCACACCAATTCCGCGCTGGGCGCGTTTCCGCGCCTGCTCGACATCGGCATCCTGCCCGACATCATGGCGGGCAACATCATCGGCATCATCGCCCAGCGGCTCGTCCGCGTGCTCTGCTCCCAGTGCAAGGAAGCGTACGCACCCTCCGTCGACGAGCGCAGGCTGCTGGGCCCGATGGGCAAGGACGTCCCGGAGATCTACCGCCCGGTGGGCTGCCGCGCGTGCAACAACAAGGGCTACCGCGGCCGCACCTCGGTGATGGAACTGCTGGTGATGGACCCCGACATGGACGAGCTGATCGCCCGCCGCGCCACCGCCAAAGAGCTGCGGGCCGCCGCCCTCGGCCGCGGCTTTCGCTCGCTCGCCGATGACGGCGTGGCCCGCGTGCTGGACGGCACGACGACCCTGGCCGAGGTCGGACGGTCCATCGACCTCACGGCGCGGTCGCTGTGAAAAGTCCTGCTGCCTCCAGTTTCCACCCGCCGCACTGTCGGCAGCGCCGTCATTTAACATTCATCCTTCATCCCTCATCCTTCATCCTTCATCGCTGACCGTGCCGGCCTTCCTCTACAAAGCCATCGACCGCGACGGGCAGCCCGCGCGCGGCGCACTCGACGCCGTGAACGAGGTGGACCTCGAGCTGCGCCTGCGGCGCATGGGGCTCGACCTCCTCACCGCCAAGCCGATCGAACCGGGCACGCGCTTCAGGAAGGCCGGCAGCATCACCCGCAAGGACCTGATCGGCTTCTGCTTCGACATGGAGATGATGACGCGCTCCGGCATTTCGCTGATGGACGGGCTGCGCGACCTGCGCGACACCATCGACAATCCGCGGTTCAAGGAGGTGCTGGCCTCCATGATCGAGGACATGGAGGGCGGCAAGGTGCTGTCCCAGGCGATGGCGACCCACGCCGAGACCTTCGAGGCGGTGTTCATCAGCCTGGTGCGGGCCGGCGAGCAGGCCGGCAAGCTCACCGAGGTGTTCGCCAGCCTCGGCGCCACGCTGAAATGGCAGGACGAACTGGCCTCCCAGACCAAGCAACTGATGACGTATCCGGCGATCGTGCTGGTGGTCGTCTCCGCGGTATTCATGTTCATGCTGGTCTATCTGGTGCCGCAGGTCACGGGTCTGCTGAAGACCATGGGCATTGCCCTGCCGCTCCAGACCCGCATGCTGATCGGTGTCTCCAACTTCGTCATCGCCTGGTGGCCGCTCCTGTTCGGGGTGCCGATCGTCATGGCGGTCGCGATCGTCGTCGCCGTCACGCGCAGCCAGCGGGCCCGCTACCTGTGGGACTACGCGAAGCTGCGCCTGCCGGTGCTGGGCCCGATCCTGCAGAAAATCATCCTGTCGCGCTTCGCCAACTTCTTCGCGCTCATGTACCAGTCCGGCATCACGATCCTCGACGCGCTGCGCACCAGCGAAGACATCGCCGGCAACCGCGTCATTTCGGACGGCATCGCGCGCGCGCGGGAGCAGATCACCGCCGGCGCCGGGCTCACCGAAACCTTCCAGAATCTGGGCGTGTTCCCGCCGCTGGTCATCCGCATGCTGCGGGTGGGCGAAAGCACGGGCGCGCTCGACACCGCACTCCTCAACGTCACCTACTTCTACAATCGCGACGTCAAGGAGGCCGTGGACAAGGCCATGGGCCTCATCGGCCCCGTCATGACCATGGTCCTCGGCGGCATGCTGGCGCTCGTCATGTGGGCCGTGCTGGGGCCGGTCTACGACATTCTCGGGAAAATGAAGATTTAGCGCGTCCACCATGACCAACAGGCCTATGCATCTTCCGGACCCGGCGACCGCGGCTTCGCCCCCACTCGGCGCAGGTGGCGCGCGCAGCCATGGCTGAACAACTGCTCGTTTCCATCTCCGCCGCCGAGGTCGCGCTCGCGCACTGGCGCGGGCGCGCCTTCCGCAACTTCGCCAGCTTCCCCAACGACGAGGGCGGGCGGGCGGCGTTCGCGCAGGCGCTCACGCAGGTCCGCCGGGTGCCCGTCCAGATCATCGTCGACGCGGTGGAAGAGGACTACCGCTACGAGACCCTGCCGCATGCCTACGGCCGCGACCGCAACGAACTGGTCGCGCGCAAGCTGCGGCAACTCTATCGGGGAACGCCCTACTGCGCGGCGGTTCCCCGGGGCCGGGAAACCACCGGCAAGCGGAAGGACGACCGCTATCTGTTCCTCGCCCTGACCAATCCCGAAACAATTGCCCCGTGGGTCCGTGCCATCGAGAGCGCCGGCCTGCCGGTCGCCGGCACCTACCTGCTGCCGATGGCGGGCGAGGTGCTGATCGAGCGCCTCCAGCTGGCCCAGCCGAACCTGCTCGCGGTGACGCAGGTCAGCAGCGGTCTGCGGCTGACGTTTTTCCGCGACCGCCAGTTGCGCCTGTCCCGTCTGGTACGGGTCGATACGGGAGGCATGCCGCCGACGGCCGTGCTCGCCGAGGAGATCAACAACACCCGGTTCTACCTGAACTCGCTGCGCCTGATCGGCCTCGACGAGCCGCTCACGGTGGTCATGATCGATGCCCGCGACGAACTCGCGGACGCAGCCGCCGCGCTCACCCGGGAGAATCCCGGCCTCGAATGCCAACGCATCGGCCGCGACGAGCTGTCGAAGAAGCTCGGGCTGTCGACGGCGGCATTGAACAGCAGCCGCGCGGCGCTGATTCTGCATACCGTGGGGCTGAAAACGCCCGCAGGCAACCTCGCCCCTGCGGTGGTCACCGCCGGCTTCAAGGAACACCAGGTGCGGCGCATCCTCTACGCTGCGGCGGGCGTCGCCACGGTCGGTGCTGTGGGGTGGGCGGCGATCAACGCCGGACTCACCCTGGACGCGAGCTTCGACGTGGACCGCCGACGCGCCGAGACCGCGCAGCAGCAGCGCGCCTACATCGAAGCCACCCGTCAGTTCCCCGCGGCGCCCACTGCCTCCGAGAATATCCAGCGCGCCGTCGTCGTGGCGCAGGAACTGATCAAGTCGCTGCGTTCGCCCGAGCCCTTCCTGGCGATCGTGTCGCGCGCGC
>CAZXNF010000248.1:0-290 GCA_964641785.1 uncultured Streptomycetaceae bacterium
GGCATGTTTGGCGGGGAGGGGAGCGGTCGGGGAGGAGGCCATTGCGGGAATCTGGCGGTGCATTGCGGAAAAACAACACTCTATCAGTCTGTGATCTCGATTGTCGAGTGAAAAGGACCTCTTAAGCCTTGAATTTAAATCATTTCCGTATAATGAAAAACTGTCGATTTGTGCGTCCAAGGTGCTGGTTAAACGGCAATGTAGACACGCGATTACGGGCCGAAAAACAAAAATGCAGGGTTTCGTGAAATCTGACGCAGGAGTCCCGGCGTGAGGTCTGCTGGCGTGCG
>CAZXNF010000248.1:300-5812 GCA_964641785.1 uncultured Streptomycetaceae bacterium
CGCTCGCTGCCGGCCTTGTGCAGTCGCCCGCGTACGCGGCCGAAGCGCCTGCCGTGCCCTCACCCGCCCCCGCTTTGGCGGCGCCGGTGTTGACCTTCGATATCACTTCTTTCGCTGTTACCGGCAATACGCTACTGCCGCAGACCACAATCGATGCTGTGCTGGCGCCTTACCGCGGGCAGCGCCGTGATTTCGGCGACGTGCAGCGCGCCCTCGAAGCGCTGCAGGATGCCTACGTCATGGCGGGCTATGGCGTCGTGCTGGTCACCCTGCCGGAGCAGGAACTCGACCAGGGGCTGGTGAAGTTTGCCGTGATCGAACCCCGTCTCGGCAAGGTCGGGATCGAAGGCAACAAGTTCTTCGACAATGCGAACATCCGCCGCAGCCTGCCTTCTCTCACGGAAGGGCAGACACCGAATTCACTGGAAATGGCGGAGAACTTGCGGCTCGCCAACCAGAACCCGGCGAAGGGGCAGCAGGTGCTGCTGCGGGCGGGTGCGACCGAAGGCGAGGTCGACGCAGTAGTGCGCGTTGCCGACACCGATGCCAAGCGCTACAGCGTGACGCTCGACTCCACCGGCACCAAGGCCACGGGCTATTTCCGCCTTGGTTTCGGTTTCCAGCAGGCGAGCTTCTGGGACCGCGACATCGTGCTCACGGGGCAGTACATCACGTCGCCGGATCACTACGAAGACGTCACGATTTTCGCGCTGGGCGCGAGCATTCCTTTCTACTCGCTGGGGGACAGTCTCGATCTCGTGGTGGCGTATTCCAACGTGAACTCCGGGACCGTGCAGAACCTGTTCAACGTGGCGGGCGCCGGCACCGTGTTTTCCGTCCGCTACAACAAGAATCTGCCGCGTGTTTTCGAGGGCTACGAACAAAAACTGGTGTTTGGCTACGACCAGAAGCGCTTCCAGAACAACGTCACCACAGTCGGCGCCGGCGTCGCGCTGGTGCCGGATATCACGGTCCAGCCGATCTCCGCGGTCTACAACGGGGTGCTGAAACTGCCGAACCAGCAAATCGGTTTTTTTGCGGGCTTGTTTGCCAATCCGTTCAACGGCGGCACCGACCAGAGCAACGAAGTGTTCAGCCAGACCCGTCAGAACGCCACGCCCAGCTTCCACCTCGGCCGTGCGGGACTCAACTACGTGTATGCGACGGGTCAGGACTTCCAGTTTCGCTTTAATGGCAACGCCCAGTGGACGCGTGATGCGCTGATTCCGGCCGAACAGATCGGTTTCGGCGGGATGTACAACATTCGCGGGTTTACGGAGCGCCAGTCTTCGGCGGATTCCGGCTGGTGGATGAATTTCGAGGCATACACGCCGAATCTCGCGCCGATGCTGGAGGTGCCGGGCGCGCAGATTCGCTTTCTGGCCTTCCGGGACACCGGATGGGGCCGCTTCAACTACAACCAGTCGCCGCAAAGCCCGGTCGTCAGCCTCGATTCGTACGGCGCGGGTATCCGTTACCTCTACAAAGAGTCGTTCTCGTTTCGGCTCGACGTCGCCAAAGTGATACACGGCCCAGGCACCACGACGGGAGACGGCCGGATCATGGGGGCGGCCGTGTTCTCCTTCTGACCGGGAGCGATGACGGAATGATGACAACGGAAGGGCGTCGGCGCTTGCGCAAAGGGGCCGTCAGGACTAACGTACCCGCTTGCCCTCGCGCAGGCTGTTCAGCCTGTGCCGGCGGGCGGGAGAGGGAGCAGGATCCCGGTCGTAATTACCGGAGATTCCTGAGCTGAATCAATAAGAAAGCCATGGCGTCGGCAGTTTTTTTGCCGGCGCGGTGGCGAGGCGCCCTCCGCCCGAGTCCTCCGAATCCCGGGTGGTGCGTTGAGTGTAGTTTTCGCCGACTGACAGGGCAGGGCGCGGTTGGCGCCCAGGGAGTTCGCCATGAAACGTAAGCATCAACACGCAAGCCGAGGTGTCCGTGGACTGAACCGCAAGCTGGTGGCGCTTGCGGTCGCCTCGTGTTTCGCCGGGGAAGTTGCGTATGCGAACCCAGTGGGCGGCGTGGTCGTGATCGGCAACGCCGTGTTCAACCAGAACGGCAACCTGCTCGCGATCACCAACAGTCCCGGCACGGTGATCAACTGGCAGAGCTTTTCGATCGGCGCCGGCGATATCACCAAGTTCATCCAGCAGTCCGGCTCCAGCGCCGTGTTCAATCGCGTCACCGGCGGCGATGTGTCGACCATCCTCGGTGCGTTGCAATCAAACGGCCGCGTCTTCCTGATCAACGGCAACGGCATCGTGATTGGGCCGGGCGCCAACATCAACGTCAACGGCTTTCTGGCGTCGACGCTGGACATGTCGAATCAGGATTTTCTCAACGGCAAGTTCAAGTTCCAGGACAACCCGAACGCGGGCGCGCTGCTTAACCAGGGGACCATCACGACGCCCTCGGGCGGCCACGTCTACCTGGTGGCGCCAAGTGTCACCAACACCGGCGTCATCAACAGCCCGAATGGCGAAGTGCTGCTCGCCGCCGGCCGCAGCGTCGAGATCTTCAATGCGCTGACCCCGGAAGTGCGCGTGCAGGTCGTCGCCCCCGACAACCAGGTCGTGAACCTCGGCCAGATCATGGCGTCGGGCGGCCGCATCGGCATGCACGGCGGCGTCGTGCGCCAGGCGGGGCTCGTGAGCGCCGACAGCGCCGTGATGGGCGAGAACGGCAAGATTGTGTTCAGGGCGACGAAGGACGTCGTCCTCGAGCAGGGAAGCGTAACGACCGCGAGTGGCGCGGCGAGCGGGGCCGGCGGCGGAAGTATCTCGATCGAAGGTGCCACTGTGACCAACTCCGGCACTGTCAGCGCGAATGCAGGGGATAACGCGACGGCCGGCCAGATCGCGATGATCGCGCAGGACACACTGCTGCTGTCCGGCACCAGCAGGGTCGAAGCGCGCGGTGCGGATGTCCTTTCCAGTGGTGGTTCGGTCTATCTCTATGCCTCCGGCAATGCGTACGCCCAAGACGGGCAGGTCATCGACTTCTCCGGCGGCCTGACTTCCGGCAACGGCGGTTCCGGTGAATTCAGCGCCGGCAACCTCGTCTCCTTCGCCGGTTCGGTCTTCGGCAATGCCGCGCCGGGCTACACGCGCGGCAGTTTCATCATCGATCCGCTCAACGCGACGGTGTCAGGTCTCTTTGCCGCGAATACGACGATCTGGGCGGATGACAATATCGATATCACGGGCGCGGTCACCATCGATCCCGCCGTCACATTGACGCTTCTGGCGGACCACAACAGCGCGGTAGCCGGAAACTGGGACGTCGGTGGGGTTGGCGGAGCTTGTGGGGTGGGATCGTGCTTGGGAATTGGTGCCATCACTAATAGCAGCGCTTCCGTTATTACCGGCAGTGCAACATCCGGGTTGGTGATGTGGGCTGGTGGCGGTGGTGTCGGTACCAGCGGCACGCCCATTCTGACTGCCATGAACGGCGGCAGTATTACCGTCAACACCAGCAATGCCGCGCAAGTCGGCGCGGGCAACACGTTCCGCTCGAATACCGGCACGCTGAACATCGCCGGCCTGAATGCGGGGGCCAACAGCAACAACTTTCAGATTACCTCCAGCGGCGCGGTGACGCAGACCGGCGCGATCACGACACCAGGTGGCCTCGAACTGCTGGGAACCGGTGCCTTTACGCTGAACGATACGGGCAATGACATCGGTACCCTCGCGGCCAGTCTGGGCGGCGTCGGACAGTCGCTGGCGTACACCGACGCCAACGCGTTTACCGTTGGCACGGTTAACGCGACCTCGGGCGTGACTACGGCCGCCTCCACGGTGGATGGCATCGCCTCGGGTTCGGTCTCGCTGACCGCAACGACGGGCGTTCTCACCTTGACCGGCAACGTCGCGACTGGCGCCGCCACAGTGGTGGATGGCGCAGGCAATGAGACCGCGATCTCCGGCGCGATCACGCTCTCCGGTGGCACCGTGACTGGAGCGGGCGTCCTGAGCACCGGGGCTGCATCCTTGACCGGCGCTGGCGTAGGCGCCAGTGATGCGGCCACCAGCGGGAACATCTCCGTCACGGCAGGCGCCGGTGGCGTCAATCTCAGCGGGGCCAACGCGCTCAGTGTCGGCGCTGCCGGCATTGCGGATGCCAGCGGCACTGCATCGTCCGGCAATATCGGGCTGACTATTGGCGGCGCGATCAATACGTTCGGATCGCCGCTGCAAGTGCTGTTCGGTGGTGCAACCGGCGGTGGTTCGCAGGTCGCCGGCACGCTGGGGGCGACGGCCAGCGCGGCGGGCGCGGGGATTTTTCTGGCCGGCAACTCTCCGCTGGTGCTGACCACAATCAATGCATCGGGGGGCGGCGCGGCGGACGTTAGCGTCGGCAGCACCGGCGCGATTGCGGTCAACGGCGCTGTGAGTTCCAGCGGCACCGGCACGGTCGCGCTCACGGGCGTCGGCATCACCAACAACAACACGATTTCCGGCCCGGGCGGAGTTACGCTCACCGCCGGCACCGGCACGTTTACCAACAGCGCAACGAAGACTGTCACCAACGGCGGCGGCACGAACGCCATCAACATTGTTGCCGACAATGTCGACCTGCAGGCCGGCAGCAGTCTCAACAGTGGGACCGGCGTCACGCAGATCCGCGCCTCGACGGCCAACCGCAACTACGATCTCGGCACCGAAACCGGCGGCAAGCTGAGCCTGACCGACGCCGAGCTCGATACCGTGACCGCGGGCGTTCTGCGGGTGGGCAGCACCGGCAGCGAAGGCAACATCGATGTCAGTGCCAGTATCTCGCCTGCCAGTGCGGCGACGCTGTCCCTGCTGGCCAATGGCGCATCCGGGAGCATTACCGGTGCAGGCATCATTACGGCTACTGATCTTCGACTTGTCAGTGTGGGGGCGATCACGCTCAACGCCGCCAATGCGGTGACCAATCTTGCCGTTTCAGCAGGCAACAGCGCGGTATCGTTCACCAGCGCGGGTGCGCTGACGCTGACCACGGTGGACGGTCAGGCTGGCGCGACGACCACCGGCGGCAACCTGATTTTCAATACCGGCAATACGCTTACCCTGTCCCAGAACGTTAACGCAGGCACCGGAACGGCGACGTTCAACACCACCGCGGGGGGCGTGAGCGGCGCGGGCGTGACGGTGACAGCAGACAAGTTGGAACTGCTGGGCACGGGCACATTTACGCTGACCAACGTCGGCAACAGCATCAATACGCTGGCTGGCAACGTGGCGGGGACTGTCAGCTATACGAACAGCACCGGGTTGGCGATCGGCACCGCCGGTGCGACCAACGGACTGACCGCGTCCGGCAATGTGGCGTTGCAAGCCGGCGGCGCGCTCACGCAGTCGCAAAAGCTGGATGTGGATGGCACCACCTCGCTGACCGTCGGTGCGAACGCCATCACGCTGAACAATGCCTCGAACGATTTTTCGCTGGCAGTTACCCTCAACAATTCGGGTGCGAACAACGTCTCGATCACGGACGCGAACGCACTGGTGCTGGGCAC